>QJYE01000017.1 GCA_003235785.1 Nitrospirota bacterium | reverse complement strand
GATTCATCGATCAAATCAATCGCCTTATCCGGCAGAAACCGATCCCCGATATAGCGATGCGACAATCGTGCTGCGGCGACTAAGCCTGAATCTTTAATGCGCACGCCATGATGGACTTCATAGCGTTCCTTGAGCCCGCGTAGGATGGAAATAGTGTCTTCCACCGACGGTTGATCGACTAAGACGGGTTGGAAGCGTCGTTCTAAGGCCGCGTCCTTTTCAATGTGTTTCCGGTATTCATCCAAGGTTGTGGCGCCGATCAAATGTAGTTCGCCCCGCGCCAACATGGGTTTTAATAAATTGGCCGCATCCATCGCGCCCTCAGCCGCCCCTGCGCCCACAACGGTGTGCAATTCATCAATGAACAGCAGAATCTGCCCTTGAGAGGATTGCACTTCTTTCAACACGGCTTTGAGACGTTCTTCAAATTCTCCACGAAATTTTGCTCCCGCCACGAGCGAGCCCATATCTAAGACAATTAAACGTTTTTTCTTGAGCCCTTCGGGGACATCCCCTTTGATAATGCGCTGAGCTAACCCTTCCACAATGGCGGTTTTACCCACCCCCGGTTCCCCGATGAGGACCGGATTGTTTTTGGTGCGTCGTGACAAGATTTGTACAACCCGACGAATTTCTTCGTCTCGTCCAATGACCGGATCCAGCTTCCCCTGACCGGCCAAACGGGTCAGATCCCGCCCATATTTATCCAGAGCCTGATAGGTGCCTTCCGGGTCTTGACTGGTCACGCGCTGATTTCCCCGCACCTGCTGCAATCCGGCTAGAAGTTTATCCCGTTTGATCCCCAGACTTTTGAAGACTCCGCCTTCCTCCACCATCGCCAACAACAGATGTTCGACGCTGAGGAAGTCATCCTTCAAGCCCTTCATTTCGGCTTCGGCTTGCGCCAAGAGCTTCCCGACCCGTGGCGCAATATGCACTTGACCCGGTCCGCCTCCGCTGCCTTGCACTTGTGGCAGTTTGTTTAAGGCCTGCTCGGCCGCCGTCTTGACCGAGGACACTGAACACCCGGTTTGCTCAAGAATAGCCTGGGCTAATCCGCCTTCCTGTTCCAATAGGGCTAAAAGCAAATGTTCAACATCCACACCTTGGTGATTTCGTCGCATCGCCATCCCTGAAGCCGCTTGCAAGGCTTCCTGGACTTTGATCGTCATTTTATTCATATCCATAGATCTCGTCTCCTCTCAGGGATGATCAACGCAGGTTATTTCGTTTCCATCAGTTAAGATAATCATCAACCAGCCAGGTTCAAGGGTTTTCCGGAAAAAGTTTCTCTTAGACATCTCACTCGGCATTGTGATCGTTATCCATCAGACTAGATTTATTCTGAGCAAAACCAAATGGCTTAGACCAAGGCTCCCTCGAAGGATTTGTGTCTAGGCGCCTGTTTCTCTACCCCTTCAGGGTGATCCAGGGTTACCTTCCATTGCCAGGCAGGGCTGGACATTCAAGTGAGAAAAATACATGTAGGATTTCATGAAACTTTGGAGGTTTCCCTCATGCGGAATCGCTCTTAACGTCATACCCTTTCTGATGAACCGGGTGAAGGGCTTGAACCAGAAGCCCGTACACATTATCCCGTGTTACCCAATGATGCGTTGGTAGAGGGTATGCACACGCGTGGTATGTCGTCGATGTTCAGCCATGAAATTCTCGGCAATTTCTGCTGCCGTGCGGCCTTGCGGATCTCCCATTCTAATGGCGCATTTGGCGATGTCTTCGGGTTTGGCTGGCAACAGATGGGTTTGCAATTCATGCACCATCTGAATTTTATGTTCAAGATCCCTTAAATAGCGATACGACTCACGCAGGGTCTGCGCGTCATGTTTCTCTAAAAGGCCCACACGCACCAGCTTGGCCAGGCCTTTTAATGTCTGGCGATCCATGATGCGGGGATGCGCATGCCCCCAACGCAGTTGTAGCCCCTGGACAATGAATTCAATTTCACGAATACCACCTGTTCCCAGCTTGACATGCCGTTCCCCTTCTCCCCGGCGGGTCATTTTGGCACGGATCTGCGCCCTGAGTTCTCGAATGGAGGCAATAATGTCGCCGGCCGTCTCAGGGCTTCCCAGCACGAAAGGACGTAAGCGACGCATTAATAATTGTCCAACCCGACGATTCCCCGCCAAGGGCATGGCCTTCAAAAAGGCTAGACGTTCCCAGGTTCGGCCGCGAGTCTGGTAGTAATGCAAGGCATCCTCCACCGAACAGGCCAGCGCCCCGACACTGCCTTCAGGACGTAAGCGGAGGTCGACGCGAAACATGGCCCCTTCCGAGCTGGGGGCACTTAAGATATTGGTTAATTCACGACCGAGCCAATCAAAATATTCTTCATGGCTGATACTGGTTTGCCCATTGTTCGCCTTGGTCATTCCCGGTGGGGCTTGATAGACATAGACGAGGTCGATATCCGAACTGTAATTCAGTTCCCACCCGCCAAGTTTTCCCATACCCAGGACACAGAACCCTGTGTTCGCTTGTTCGGTTTTGGTTCCGGCTTGTGGTTCACCATAGCGTCCGGTCAGCTCCTGTTGCACCAGTTCATAGGCGGCTTGAATCACCACGGCGGTTAACTCCGAGAGCATGGTGTAGGTTTCTTCGACTTTCGCTTCCCCTAAAAAATCCCGTATGCCAATGCGCAACATCTCCCGCCGCTTAAAGCGCCGCAAGGCTTCGCCTTTAGCTTCCACACTTTTGAAGGCCGCCATGGAGTTTTGACATTGCGTGGTCAGAAGCTCGCGGGTGGCTCGTCGCACCAGCACTCG
>QJYE01000499.1 GCA_003235785.1 Nitrospirota bacterium | reverse complement strand
GGCCTTCGTCTTTGGCTACGCACTCTTTCAAGTGCCAGGGGGATGGATGGGAGACCGATGGGGACCACGTCGCGTCTTGACGTTCGCGGTCATCTGGTGGTCCATTTTCACTGCCCTCACTGCGCTCGCGCCCACTCTCCCCCTGGCCAATCTCATCGGCATCATGGGTTCACTCATGGTGGTGCGATTCCTTATTGGTATTGGTGAAGCCGCCGCCCTGCCCAACTTCAATCGATCAGTTGCTAACTGGCATCCCCCACACGAACGAGGCTTAGGCATTGGCATCACCATCGGGGGAATCGGCGTGGGTTCGGCCCTTACGCCACCCATCACAGCCTGGATCATGGTGAATTATGGCTGGCAAACCGCCTTCTATGTCGCAGGCGGATTGGGTATTGGCATCGCACTCTTGTGGTATTGGTACGCAACCGATCATCCCCGGCAACATCCACACGTCAACGAAGCCGAAGCCGCCATCATTGAAGGACAAATTCCCTCGCCCCCCAACGGAGAAGAAGGTAAGGGTGAGGGGGCCAAGCACCAACCAGCAAAAGTTCCCTGGAAAGCCATCCTCACCACACCCACCGTCTGGTGGCTCACTCTCAGTTACACCTGCCTGGGATACGTGGCCTACATCTACATGTCCTGGTTCTATTTGTATCTCGTGAATGTCAGAGGTTTCGCCATCCTTCAAGGCGCCTTCTTCGCTTCGGCGCCATTCATCGCCATGACGATCTTTTGTCCACTGGGCGGTTGGGTCACCGACCGCTTGACTGAAAAATACGGCATCAATTGGGGACGGGCGAGCGTGGGCGGAACAGGGATGATCCTCGCGGCACTCTGTATCATCATCGGTGCCAACGTCGAAGCGCCCTATGTGGCCATTGGGTTCTTATCGTTAGGGGCAGGGTGGCTCTATTTCACCGTCGGCCCGTTTTGGTCCTCCACCACAGATTTATCCAAACGCTACTCCGGAACACTCTCCGGCCTCATGAACACCGGAGCCAATCTAGGCGGCACACTGTCCCCCACACTCACACCCTGGATAGCCGACTCGTACGGCTGGCCCGTCGCCCTTGGCCTCGCCGCCGGCATTGCATGTATTGGTGGAGTCTGTTGGTTCATGATCCGACCAGGGCTAGGATTAAAAAGGTAAAAGAATTTTGAAACTCATATCCTTTTGATCAAAAATAAAATCCCAAAGGCCTATGCTAGACTAACAAAATGAGTCCAACTGTACTTAAAATTCGAGGGTTTCGTTTTTTCTTCTTTTCTCGTGAAGAGGAGCGAATGCACATCCACGTGCATTGTGGAGATGGGGAAGCGAAGTTTTGGCTTGAACCTGAAATTAAATTAGCACACAATTATTCATTGTCAGGTTCACATCTTCGAGAAATTGAACAGTTGATAAAGGAGCACCATCATGAATTCACCAACGCCTGGAAAAACCACTTCAGAGCTTGAAGTCACGAATATTTCCTCACACGGAATTTGGTTATTCAGTAGTGGGGAAGAATTTTTCCTTTCCTATCAGGACTTCCCCTGGTTCAAGGAAGCTCCGGTTGGAAAAATTCTTCATGTAGAAGAGCCCTCACCAGGTCATTACTATTGGCCAGACTTGGATATTGATCTGGGAATCGAAACCATCAAGCATCCAGAACGATTTCCACTCAAAACAAAAATACAGCCGTAAGAATTTTTCTCCGTGATAGGCTATGCCACAAAATTCTAGATAAATTGAAAGGCACGCTTACTCCCACCCGGCCCGCGGCAACTGTCTAATGCCTTCTAAATTATTCCAACAACCTTGTTTCATGGTAAGGTGAGCTGCTGCCCCTGAGCACAGAAAAGTGCCTCAGGCACAGATTGGTGCACCTAAGGCGATCATAGACGAAAAAACAGTCAATCTTAGAAAGAAAGGAGGGATACCATGGGAGATAAAGGCGGGAAAAAAGACAAAGACAAAGCTCAGAAACAAAAAGCCGACCAACAAAAGAAAAAAGAAAAAAAGAAATAGCCGCGACGCTTTTTTCGAAGGAAATGGTGGGCTTCGCTTAAGCGAAGCCCCACCATTCCTTTGTGCTCAATTCCTCGATAGAACTACCCCATTCGCCTATACTGAAACAATTCCTCGTCTGGCATTGCATTCACAAGCGTCACCTATCAAAACTAAATGTATTTCGTAAAATGAGTTTAGCTAAAACATACGTTGTCCTCGACAAAAGTTTCCTCCAGGGAGCACCAAAAGATACCCTCCAACTACTTTTCGACAATCATTGTGTTTTAATGCCCTTTGTGAACTTCTATGAGCTTTTTACGACAACGCCCCTTGAACGAGCTCGTTGCTTTCAAAGATTACCTAAAGGGGAAAACCCTGTATCACTTGTTGAATCTATTGACTTTATACGTCGGTGGGAAGTACAAAATCGGCGGCCATTATTGGACATCCAGCATGCAGTCCGCCCAGAACAATTCCATTTCAATTCAGGATTGGTTAACGAAACCTTTCAAATGAGAGAAGACCAATCTAAATACTTGGAAGAATTGAAAGAAGAAGTGTCAAGCAAAGTAAAAGCATTCGCAGAACATTGCAGTCAAATAACAGTCCGATTTCCAGAACTTCGCAATTATCGTCCTGGGGGTAGCACAAGCCAAATAGAAGAAATTCAGAAACGCATATGCACCGATTCAGAATTTGTCCGTGGATTTTATAGCGGCCTACCAGGGCACACAGGGCCTCCAGCTGAACACATTAATGAACAATGGGCATTATTTAAATGGTTACAAAT
>QJYE01000486.1 GCA_003235785.1 Nitrospirota bacterium | reverse complement strand
GGGAAGGCTGATGGGACGCGTTGATCACTGGCGACAGGCCATTCATCACGCCGCCAGTAGGAGTTTGTCCCCGCCTGCCACCGGGTTATTTCTGGGGATGATTATCGGGGAGCAAAGCTTTATCGAGCAGAATGTCCGCGATGCCTTTATGGCCAGTGGTACGATCCATATTCTTTCCATTTCCGGGTCGCACCTTGGTCTCTTAGCCCTTGTGGTTTTTGCTGGAACCCGGTGGAGCGTCCGTCGGTTACCAGCATCGTGGCTTGAGCGAGTATCCATATATCTGACCGCCACGCAACTCGCGGTGGTGATCACATTGCCTATCGTCACGTTGTATATGCTCTTAGCCGGCGCAGAAATGGCCACGGTGCGGTCGTGGATCATGATCGTGGTCTGTAGCCTCGGAGTATGGCTGGGGAGGGAACGCCATCTGATCAGCGCTTTAGCCGTGGCAGCGCTTTTGATGGTTTTGCCCCATCCCGAAGCCATCCATGATATCTCTTTTCAATTATCATATTTGTCGGTCGTCGCCATTGGCCTGGTGCTGGTATTCAAGAAAAACAAAGATCCTGACGCAGGAAGTCTTGAAACTGAGGAATTGCGTGAAGCACCAAGTTGGTGGACGAACCTGCGGGAAAAAGGGCAACTGGCCTGGCTGGTTACATTGGCCGTCAGTCTGACGACATTACCGTTGGTGGCCTACTATTTCCATCAAATCCCCTGGCTAGGCCTATTTACGAATATGATCATTGTCCCCATGGTGGGCATCCTCGTGATTCCGCTTGGGCTACTGTCGGCGATCATGGTAGTGATCAGCGGGGGAGAGACACTCCCTTTCGCCACGGTCAATCAATGGCTGTTTGATCTATTGGCGCAAGGAGTGGTGGGTTTAGCACAAGTCCCTGGTGCGACATGGTATGTGGCCTCGCCGAGTCTCAGTTCAATAGTGGTATTTTGGGGGGTATTGGCTGGCTGGGTGGTGTTGAGGCATCGGCCGATCATTCGATGGAGCTGCCCCATCATCTTGGTGGCGATTTTGGCCTGGTGGGCCTGGTCACCGCGGGCACATTGGAACCCGGGATTGCTTCGGGTCACGTTTCTGGATGTGGGCCAAGGAGATGCAACCTTCCTTGAATTGCCAGATGGGCAAACGGTTTTGATTGATGGCGGACCAGCGTATCGCCGGTTAGATATGGGGAGAGCGGTGATCGGGCCGTATCTGTGGAATCGAGGGGTTCAACGAATTGATCACGTGATCGCCACGCATCCGCAATGGGATCATGTGGGTGGTTTACCCTGGGTTCTTCAAACGTTTGAGGTGGGAAGCTATTGGAGCAATGGGGTTTCACGGTCACAGATGTTTTACCAACGGCTTCAAGCCGCTGTGCAGGCGGTTGAAATTAAGGAGTACGTCATTGGGGCAGGAAAAGATATTATGGCTTCAGGTCCCTGTAATTTGTCTGTATTAAGTCCTCCTGAGACGAAACCTCCACCCATGCCTGATCCATCGAAGGATATCAGCGGGGCAGATCTCAATAACCGCTCGTTGGTCACCAGGCTGGAATGTGGCCCGCATTCGTTATTATTCACGGCAGATGCCGAGCACCAAGCCCTGGAACAGTTACAACGCACGCCTAGGGGGCATTCAGCAACCATAGTCAAGGTTCCGCACCATGGCGCAAAGAGTTCCCTTCACGATGGATGGGTCAAGCAGCTAGAGACGCAAGCCATGGTCGTCTCAGTTGGATCACACAATCGCTATGGGCATCCGGATTCTGAGGTCATCGCCGCCTATGAAGCACGGGGGATTCCCCTGTATCGGACAGATCGTGATGGGGCGGTCATCATTCAGGCTTTTCTGGACTCACCAGATCTTCATATCACAACGGCTCAACAGCAACAATTTGTTCCGGTTACGCTCAACGAAAATTTCTGGGTCCAGGAATGGGCGAACTGGCAACGACTCTGGAATTAAGCACAAGGTTAAGCCTAACAACGGAAGTTGGTAGAGACCTAATCTTTTGATACGCCTGCGCTCCGCAGGCTGTTCAGGCCTTACACCTTCATGATGATTATCGGGAATCCATCTTGGGGTTTTCCAGGAAAAAAGCGTTGGCAGGTGAATGCCCCCGCGCCTGTGTGTACTCAACTCTGGTGCCCATGTGATGTTCGGTGTTGCCAGGGTTGGTCGCGGCCGAATGTCTTCAAGTTAGATGGATGTTCGTGCGCGTTGGCCGCCAAAGAGGCCAAACCGGGAAGACCCCTGACATCTCAAGAAAATGAACAGACAAGAATTGCAGGAATGCGCACCTTCCCTTCCCCAAACCTTTCAGCCATTTCCATGGCATAAAGACTTGCAGTTATTGCCTAGTTCTGGCCAAATAGACTGATTCAGGGGAATGGATTTTCTAACATTTCCCGGATCGATCGCAATATGAGTGGAGCCATGCTCTTCCTTGGTATCTGGGCTTCGAGGGCAGCCCGTGCCAGTCTATCTCCCCTTTCGCAAAGGGGTGCTTGGGGGGATTTGAAGCTGAGTGATGAGTGAACAGGCCTTGCTGGGATTCAAGAGGCAGAGGGAAAATCTCCCCCCAACCCCTCTTTCTCAAAGAGGGGGGTCGCCCACTTGGCCTACCAGTATCGGCAAGGCTCATCCTCGTCGATCTCCTTTGGCATCATCGTCCTCCACCAAATTTTCAACTGATCCCATTCCCCTTTTCCCGTTAATGTATTTGGTATTTAGTCGTCCTCATTAGGAGCCACTCATATGGAACAATTTCTACAAGATCCGAAAATTTCTCAGGTGCTCACCCCTGTTGGTGACAAGAAACATGGTTGGCGGAATGTTCTTGAACAGTTCAGAAAGGGTGAGCGTGGCATAACCCGCCAGTCGGTAGGGGAGGAGCCCATCAAGGCGATTCAACGAATGCTCGTGTTTTTGGGTTACTCCACCTCTTCGACTGGGGCCTTTACCATTGACGGGGATTTCGGCCGGGGGACGAATCGGGCGGTGGCCCAGTTTGAATTTGATTCTGGTCTGAATAGCCAACTGACTCGAAAGATTCTGTGCTATCCCTGTACCTGGCAGACCGCGAAGACCAATATTGTCACGATTCCAGACACACGGTTAAGCCTCAAGACGATGGAAGCCATGTTGCGTGTGGCTACGAATGCGATTGCCCAGAATCGGGTGTTGTGTGGAAGATTTGAGGATGCGCTGTTTCATTTAGATGCGCTGGATCGGCGACAATTACTCAGTTGTCAGCAGATTCAAAAGCGATATGGGGATAACGTCAAGTCAGCAGTGGCTAGAGTGCAAGAGGAGAAGCAGGTGACCGTTCAACCGGAATGGGTCTTGGCCATTATCAAGCAAGAAACCGGCGGCATTGTTAGGCCACGTTTTGAACAACACATTCTGACTCGGCTGAATAATGCGCAGGGGCGGGCTGACCTTGTTGAACTTCGTTACCAGGCTATGAGTCAGGGGCTGGGGCAAATTTTAGGATCAAACTATAAAATGGTTGGAGCTCAATCAGCGGTCTCGATGTTTCAGAGTTCCATTGCTGAGCAGGTGCTATTCGTCGCACGTTTTCTGTCAAGGAAACCAGCGATTGTTTCGAAACGAAACCCCACGAGCGAGAGTTTTGCCCAACTCGCCAGATTCTATAATGGCCCAGGCTATGCCAAGCACCATTACGATGAATCGCTGGCCAGATGGTTTAGAGAATTTCAATCATTGTAATTTTGAAATACCCCGCACTCAGTCATTCTGGCAAGCCGCAGGCCGGAATCTCTTTTTTCTTGCGCGAATTCAATTTTTTTGTGCGACATTATTAGCCGCCTAATTTAGGCCTATAATGTAGGCATTAAAAGCGATCAGGATTCTGTTGCCAAGGAGAAGATTATGGTTAAAATGAATATCATCAATCGATGAGGAGGTTCGGGAAGAACTCTGTCGATTGGTTACACCTCGGAGGAGGAGTCAAGTGGTAAATGAGTCGCTGCGAAAAGAATTGTTGCATCGTAAGCGGGAGCAAGCCACCAAGAAGCTCCAGGAATTGCGCAAAAAAAGTGCGACAATGAGTAGTAAAGAGATCGTCGAGTCGGTGAAGCGAGTTCGAACGAGCACCGGCCGATGATTATTGTGTCGAAGGCCTCAGTAATCCTAAGGTGGTCCTTAGAAAAGGCGAGCGAATCGGATCAGGTGCAAGCTCGTTTGTTTCAGGATGCGATACTCACCGAGCAGATAGAGATAAGATTGCCGACTCTCTGGCGATTTGAGTTTGGCCATGTCTTAGATCTCAGGCAACCGGAGTTAGCCAAGGAGTTATTGAGGGTGTTGTTGACCTAGGAGTTTGAAGAAGTTCCCCTAAGAAACGACTATGCGCAGGAAGTTCTTGAGCATATGCGAGAAGTTAACGGCGTGACATTTTATGATGCTGTGTATCATGTGCTCGCGTTACGTATGAAGGGAGGACCCTATCTGACAGCAGATAATGCCTGTGTAAAAAAGGCCATGCGAAAGGGGCAGGTCACTCTACTTTCGGAATGGAAATATCCCTAGTCAAAGAATCTTATGACATACGAAGAACGAATCGTTTGACTATCTAAAGAATAGACATTACCTTTTAGCTAATATCTGATGAATAGTGAACAAGAGGAATTCTGAAAACAGAATTACCCTCGCGCTCTTTCCTTCCCGTGCAAAACGAAATCTCCCTTCCTCGTCATTCCCGACATTCGTTATCGGGAATACATCGTAGGCTTTTCCAGATGGATCCCTGCCAGAAACCGCAGGTATGACGGATGGGAGAAAGTTTTGGGTTTTAGGATTGCGTGGAGTTTTGAAGAGCTTCAAAGATTGTCCGAGGGTGGGGGAGAGGTTCCCAATGGAGGATGCTGAGGGAGTCGTCGACGTAGGCGGGGTGTCGCATGCCATTGAGGACACTCGTAACGCCTGGTGTGCTGGCGACAGTCCAGAGGGCTTTTCTGGAAAATGGTTCTTCGCGTTTGTCTTGTGGCAATAACGGATCGATAACCTGTCTAATCTCGGTGAGTTTTTTGGCACTTTTCTGTGCGGCTTCCATTCTCATGACTTTCAAGAGCGCGATCAGTTCTGGCACGTATTGATCTTTCCAGGATTCCCAGATTTTCTCTTCTTCCTTTCGGCCCGTGAAATACTGCGTCAGCAGTTGGAATGCCCGATTCACATAAGGCGCGATGGTTTGCGATTCGATTTGATCCCAATGTTCTAAGTTTTGCACGGAGGGTCGTACCCGCTTGAGTTCTTCGGCCCAGTTGAAATAATCAAGTGGCGAGGCGCCTTTGTCCGGTTGAGGAATGTTGGGCCCGAGGACTTGTTTATAATCATGTTCGAGTGCCGCCACTTTGGGTTGCTGGGCTTCAAAGTTGGTATTGGAGATTTCGGCTTGCGGGTCTGCTAGCCGAATCATGCCTCCACCTTTTCCGGTGATGGCGTTCAACGGGCGATTGACCAACACGGCGATTTCTTTTTCTTGGGCCAGTGATAAAACCGTGTATGAATGGTCCTTCCCTGTGTTGTGTGTCAGGAGGGCACCCGCTTCAAACAGATTCATCGGAAGTTGTAAGACCTGAAAATGGTGGTGCGACTGCCCTACTTGTTCTGCAGCGGCTTGTGCAGCCTCGAGCATATGGGAAAGCGATGTGGCTTCGGGATTATCGGGCTTGGCGGTGCAGGTGTTAGATGACACCCCGTAATATTGCAGTCGCCCGGCGGCCACCTGTGATTCGAAGTAGACAAAGGCCTGTTCCAGGCGACGATAGAATTCCTGCCGGAGATCTTTCAATTGGATGGCGTTGATCGATGGGTTGCGGTTCTTGGCATCTGACAAGAAATATTCTGGATTGTGGAGGAGACAGACATCCAATGTCGCTAATCCCAGTCGGTCGAGTGACAACGTGAGTTGTTCTTCTAAAAAATCAGGATGGAGGCAATGCCAAATACCTTCCCCATACTTCACCATTTCAGGAAACGGCTTGCCGGCCTGTTCCAAGGATTCGGCTCGCGCGAGATTCTTGTTTTGCACATACCCGATTTTTGAGACAATGATGATTTCTTCTCGGGCGATGAACCGTTTCGCGATGAGATCCTTCACGACCCTTCCCACCAAACGTTCGCTTTCGCCATCGGCATAATTCGTCGAGGTATCAATGAGGTTGCAGCCTTCCTGGAGAGCTTTTTCAAGGGCGTTCCGGTGATCCTCGACTCCCAGACTGGTTCGATAGCCGCCAAAGCCGATGCGGGAGGTGGTCAGTCCTGTGGATCCAAGAGAGGTATAGCCATGCGAAGATGGGCGAGTGGTTCGAGCGCTTGCCAGGATGTTAGCCACGTAGGTGCCTGTGCCCTGCGGTGTGGCATGGCCTGGCAGGCCTGTTGAGGTCAGGGCCTGGCGCGTTTCACTCGTTTGCGTCGCGGTCTTTTGAGGGTATTGTAACGCCTGTGGCACCGCTTCCGGGTCGGTGATGGGAGCTTGGCAGGCAAAGTTTTTACAAATGTAGAGGGCAGCTTTTCCATTCACGGGTGCTTTGCCGGCCAGGAGGGGATGCGACGTGACCACGTCTGGGTCCTCCTGGTAGGCCATAATACGATATGGAATGAAACAGCTATTCACTGCCATGCGGAGTTGCATGTAATTCTCGTCGTCTGTTCCCCCCACTAAGGCTAATTCTATGGGGCCTCGAAGTATCAGGTCGACGACCATCAGGCTTTTAGGGAAACCTCGTGCAATTTGACCAATTTGTTGTCCGTAGGCACGGACGGCGTTGGTGGCTGCGGTGCGAAAATCTTCTCGATCAAAGTGAAAAGATAGCCGGGCAAGAACCGAAGCGGCCACGGCATTGCCACTCGGAGTGGCGCCATCGGCACCTTCGCGCCCTCGAAGAATGAGCGTTTCGTGATCGATGGCTGTGGTGAAAAACCCCCCATGCTCGCGATCCTCAAAGTCTTCCATAATTCTCTCGCCCAAAGAGACGGCCTCATGAAGATATCGTTCGATTCCGGTGGCTTCGTAGACCTCCAACATGGCCTCGGCTGCATAGGCATAATCTTCTAGGCACGCATTCAGATGGGCTTTGCCATGGCGATAGGTTCGCCATAAGTGATTGTCGGGTCTCGATAATGTGGTTAAGAGAAAGTCAGCGGCGCAGATGGCGCTATCGATGTAGGATTGATGGTTGAACACACGCCCGGCTTCCGCCATGGTTCCAATCATCATGCCATTCCAGGCGGTAATGATTTTGTCATCCAGGCCAGGCGGTACCCGTTGTAATCGAGCGTGATAGATCAACGGGCGAACGCGATCGACGGTGCGTTGCAATTCTTCTGGGGAGCACCCCAGTTCCTTCGCGACGGCTTCAATTGATTTTGGCGTGCGCGGGATGCTGGTGTGCTCCCAATTCCCTGTTTCGGTAATGTCGTAATAGGCGCAAAATCGGTTGGCGTCTTCTTCATTGGTGACGATTTCCTTAATCTGCTCAGGGGTCCAAACAAAAAATTTGCCTTCCACCCCTTCGCTGTCGGCGTCAGTGGCTGAATAAAACCCGCCTTCGGGCGCAGTCATTTCCCGGAGAATATAATCCAAGGTTTCGGTGGCCACTCGACGATAGCGTTCCAGCCCCGTGGCTTGAAAGGCCTCCACATAGGTCCGGGCCAGCAGGGCGTTGTCGTACAACATTTTTTCAAAATGCGGGACTAACCATTCATCGTCGGTGGAATAACGGGCAAAGCCACCACCGATATGATCATACATGCCACCTGTGGCCATGCCGTCTAAGGTCTTGGTTACCATGGTAAGAATTTTTTCCTGGCGACTCCAATGATATTGCCGAAGGAGGAAGGAGAGGCCGGTGGCTGGCGGGAATTTGGGGGCGCGGCCAAAGCCGCCATACCGTGCATCGAAATCTCGCAAAAATTGTTTGACCGCGGCTTCAATGTCGGCTTCACCCACCGCCAATGGTGAGGCGGGTTGCAGGGCAGAGCGCAAACGAGAGGTGAACCGTTCAGCTTGTTGCACTATGTTGGATTGGTCTTTGATCCATGCCTCTCCAATGTTCGTCACAATGGACCCAAAGCCAGGCCTTCCCCATTTGTCAGTGGGTGGGAAATAGGTGCCGGCAAAAATCGGTTCTTGATCGGGAGTGAGAAAAACGGTCATGGGCCATCCACCATGACCCTGGTTCATGGCCGTGGTCGCTTGCATGTAGATTTCATCGATATCCGGCCGTTCTTCACGGTCGACTTTAATATTGATGAAATACTTGTTCATGAGTTCGGCGATGGCATCATTTTCAAAGGATTCCCGCTCCATCACGTGACACCAGTGGCAGGCCGAATAGCCCACGGATAAGAGAATTGGCTTGTTGTGCTCTTTGGCCTGTTTGAGTGCGTCTTCGCCCCATGGATACCAATTCACCGGATTATGGGCATGTTGCAAGAGATAGGGACTGGTTTCGTGAATGAGCCGATTGGGTGTGCGGTCGTTTGGTGTAGTAGACATGGTGATGAATGAATAGAAGCCGTGCGCTAGGTTTTCTAGCGAATGTGGCGAGATTTGTTAAATTGTTGGGTGGTTGCGACTTACTTGGCTTCGCCAAGGCTGCGCTCGTACAATAAAACTTTCCAGCCATCGACTTCAGAGATAAATCCCTTGGGTTGGACAACCGGTAGCATTCCGGTTCCTGGCACGCGTCCGGTTTGGCCCATGCTGCCATTTTTGAGGACCCACATCATTTCACCAGGCGTCCGGTACTTGTTAAATTTAGGGTTGGTGAAATTTCGTGGTTGAATGGGGAGGTTTTTGGCTGCAGCCCCGTCCCCTTTGCCTTCGGCTCCATGGCAACTGATGCAACCGCCTCGTCCCAGAAAGATCTCTTTGCCTTCGGCTAAGATCTCAGGGGTCGCTTCAAATGGTGATTGAAGATCTTTGGCCGCTTTGAGCTCATTGGCGGGAACACGGGAAATTTTGATGTTAAACTCTCCCCCTGCACTACCGTATCCCGCAGGGTTTACGGCTAGCGCGGGTAAAGTTGGTGGCAATACGAGCAGCATTCCCAGCAGATAAGCTTTGTGCGTCATGAGAGACCCTCCTT
>QJYE01000159.1 GCA_003235785.1 Nitrospirota bacterium | reverse complement strand
GGGGGAGAATCCTTGGCTTAAGATATTATGCAATAAGTCCCTTAAAAAAAGAATTCTTTCACTACAGGAATTAATGTCATTCTTGGAGAGTTTGGGTATATTCCTATGTTTCAACCAAAAAACAGCCGTTGAATTACGCAAGTCTGCGCAATATCTTCACGCACCAAGGAAATTTTTATCATCTCTCATCACCCGTAGGGTGACCACGAGGTTTAAAAATTTCTTTTGCAATACATACCTTGAACAGCTTGTTTTACGCTCAATTGCCGTTTCCAGGTTCAGTCGATTTCCCTCCATTCTGGAAGCTCATTCTGCGGGAACCTCTCTTTGAACATGTGAGATCTCTGCCCACTGATCATATGGTGAAATTCTGTCGAGATGTCTCGGGGAAGATGTCATTGCATAGAAAAGTTGGTCCCTTAAAGAGGGAAGGGATTTGCAGGGTCCGCGTGAGGAAAGCTCTGATGGACTCACAAAAGATGTGTCTTTGATGATGGTGAGAATGGCCAGATCTCTCATCACTTAACTACGGTCTTCCAAGTAACATAGGGGGGAGGTGGTTAAGAGGGCTGGTTGGGCGCAACAATCCGAAAGCGGACTTCGTCTGCCTGGGTATAGGCGGACACAGTGTCTCCGACAAACAACCCACACCGATAGAGTCCTGGCATCCATTCCGTTTTCGGGGATGAGAGAATAAAGTATCCTGATTGTTCATTGGTGGACATGACGACCTGATCCTGAACTAACGGGGCTTTTCCCCAAATTATTGGGGATGTTTCAAGAAAGCATTGCGCTGTTAACGGAATGGCATCATATGAAGCCGTGACGAGCGCGAAGACCAAATAAATCTCTTGCTGGGTCGTGGGAAAGGTAACATTCGGATGAATGGGAATAAATTCATGGTTGCCAACCTGGAGGTTATCACGCATCACGCGACTGGCAGGAATCACGAATTGAAACCAGCTAAAATCGGCGTCCCTTCCCATCAGCGAGGCTCGGGTGTGAAACAGTTCATCGGGCGTAAATTGCTTTGCAACGAGAGTTGAGTCCTGATCGGAAGGTAATTCGGTAAGGGCAGGGGCTGGCAGCATTTCATTGGCATCAGGGGAGGCTTTTTCTGGTCTGGGGATATGTTGCCAAACTTGCTCCATCCAAAACGTCAGCTTCTCTTGATCAATGATCTTTCCACTGATTGTTGTGGGGGGGGCATCAGGATCATCTGTCGCTTCTGGAGTGTTTGAGGCAGGCTCATTCTCCTTTGACGATGGTGCATTGAGACTTTCTGGAGGGACGGTTGCTATTTCTTGGAGGATCTCAAAATGGAGCAAGGCCTCGTCCCATCGTTGTAAGGCGACCAAACTTTGGCCGATACGAAAGATGGAATCCAAAAAAACGTCACTGTAACTGCCACTTGTTGGGCCTAGTTCAATGCCTTTTTGAAGAAGATTAATGGCTTCCTCATACTGACCTAGCTCCATCAAGCTGACACCTAATTCATACGTCACTCGATGGTCATTGGGTTTCAGGGAGAGAAGTTCCCGAAGTATGGGTACGGCCTCCTGATAGCGTCCCTTGGCAAAGTGCTCCCAGCCTTGATGGCGAATCAACCCCCAACGTTTCCGATCTTCTGCAGATCCCTCCGGGCTAAAAATCGGTTGATACCGCCGTCCACGCTCCTTTGTCGCCCCATATGTAATCATTAATAAGTTGCGGGCAGCCATTTCCACGGGGGAGTGGCGTGGCAACGTTTGCAAGACCTGTTGCACTTCTTGCCGGGCCTTATCATATTGCAAGACATCAAACAGGGCGCGAGCGAGATTCAAGCGCCAACCTGGCATCTCTGGAGCCAGATTGACGGCTTTCTGATACCACACGACAGAGTCTTCGAGTCGATCAATTTTTCGAAGGTCTTGAGCTAACCGTAAAGGAACCAAGGGATTGAGAGGCTCTCTTTGGGCGATGCGTTGCAATTCGTCAATGGCTAAATCCCCTTTCCCCAAACGAGTGAGAATGCTCCATTTGGCCCACCGCACAGCCAGGTCTTCTGGGTCTTCCTTCAGCACGGCTTCAAAATCATCTAAGGCTTCCTGATGGTGACGAGAGGTAGACAGGATATTCCCTCGTAAGGTTCGGAGCGTAAGAGACCCTGGATTCTCGGCAAGACCTTCTTCCAAAATTTCCAGAGCATGAGGCGTGGATCCATCAATCCAGGCTTCTGTGGCACGATGGATGATGGCATCTTCTGAATCAATCACCGGAACTTGAGTGAAGGCAGGAGGGACAAGAATTAGGAGCAAGAACACCAGGCTACTGCCTATAACAACCATGTTTTTGAAACAGGAAAATTCGCAAACATGGCTCTGAATGTATGGAATAATCCTTCTGGTGGGTATGTGAAGCCATTTATACATCAGAGAAAAGACTGATTGTTTAAAAATTTTTGGCGCACAAAAACATAAGAAAATACTCATGAACCTCACCCTTATAGAACCTATTTGACTATAACATATTGAAGCTGTGTGACGTCTTCGAAGAAGAAGAACCGAACTAACTTTGTGGGGGGTCTTGTTGGAAAATTTATTCAGCCTTGGATGGGAATCAAGCGGCCCGGTATCCAGGGGTTGTGTGTAGGGCCTAGTCGTCTTGGAAAAGGGGCGCACGTTCTTCATTGCATAGAGGGGTTCAAGAGGGCAGGGAGTCTTACCTCATCATGATGAGAGACCATGGATTCAGAGTATGTACCCTGAGATGCAAACCTTGAAATACATGATATCGGAATGAAATGAAGGAGGTGTGCAAAGCATAA
>QJYE01000503.1 GCA_003235785.1 Nitrospirota bacterium | reverse complement strand
ATTATCAAAGTAGCCTTCTTTGACCCATCGAGCATTTCCAAATTTTTGTGCCATACATGGTTTCCTGCAAACGCGAGCGGGGTATGTGAAGGAAGAGCCTAGAGCAGCCAGCATTCAAGGTTTACATAACGGGCATCGAAGTTGAGAGGCAGCATCGGAGTTTTCTAAGGCATCCATTGCCGTATCTTTGTCAGGATATTCTTCCCATCCGCCTTCCCAGAAATCTGCCCGATGAGGGCCTGAAGGAATTTCCAAACAACGATCCCGATGAATCATCGCCTGATCAAGAGAGCGCTTTAAATGTATCCAATATCCCATCTTCTCATTTCCTTTTTACGGAATGGGTCCAGCTTGCCGTCTGGCAAAAAAGAACGTATTTCAACTCTGGAAGGAAAAATACCCTATTCGGAAGGAAAAAGACTAGGAAGGAAATCAATCCTCAAGTAATTGCCATTCGTCTTTATCAATGAAAACTTTTTGCCCAGTTTCCAGCTTGGCCTTGCCTTCTTTATCAAAAAACTGCATGTACCGCTCAATGCGATCAGCATCATCAATACGTTCTTCTTTCATCATCCCAGTTGGCAATTTAAACCGTCGAATAAGCACCGCCATTTCTCAATCCTCCAAAGTTTAACCCAAAAAATCAGAAAATTAGTCTATAGATCCATCTAGAATCCGTCAAGATCTCGACTCGGGTTATGGCAGACTTTCCACAGAAAAATTATTCAACCTATTGGCCACATGCACCTGCTCTCCTATATAATTCCAGAGAATACCCGTTCAATTCCTCTTATTCTTCTCAAGGAGCTTCTCATGCCATTATATGAGTATGTGTGTGAATCATGCGATCATCACTTCGAAGCCATGCAAGCATTGAGCGTAAAGCCAGAGGATACGATATGTCCCAAATGCCAAACGGCAAAAAGTCGTCGAATCATGTCATCCTTTGCTTCCAAAATAGTCGGGACGCATAAAACGGGCTTTGCGGAGCAGAAAGCCTATGGGATGTTGGGTGAACGGATGGATAAATTTGCCAAACTTCCTCCCATCATGGGACAGCGTGCGGCCCCAACAGAAGCCAACTCTCAACCATCCGGTGGGGAATAACTCGACCCTATGTTCCAAAAACTCTACCAGCACCTCTAGGAATAGGAACCTTTCTGGGTTTTCCCCTCTCATCTTTTTTCTCTTGACATTCATTTCCTGAAACCGGAAAGATGGCCTCGTTTTTTAACGTCCAAATAACTAAACTCTCAATTTTTTACGCCTCGATCATTGTAAATTTTGAATATACCAAGAGAGTCATTCATCATGGTTCGATGGTTTAGGAAAAAATCCGGCGTTGGAAATCCCTTCGTTCTGATGATGGCGCTATTCATCCTGTTATTTGTTCCCCTGACTTCGCTCTTTACCCGCAACCTTGCAGTAGCCCAACAAGGAGCTCCTCAAGAGACCTCAGATCTTCCAACAACAATTCTCGTGTCGGGAAATGGACCGGAACGCGATCTTATTGAGCGATTGGCACAGGCATTCGAGCAACGCCATCCTTCGATTTCTGTAGATTTCTTCTGGCATCCCAATGCCAAACCGATCCGAACCATTGAACTACAGGAAGCGGACATTGCTATTACAGGGGAAGAAGTATCCTCTTTACGTTCCACCATGATTGCCAGAGATGGCATTGCCGTCTTAACGAATTTTTCCAATCCTGTTAAAGAAATCTCCACGGCTCAACTCGCTAATGTGTTTTCGGGAAAACTCCGTTATTGGTCTCAAGTCTATGATGAAGCGCCCCAAACAAAAATCGTCTTAGTGAATCGAACGACCAATCAAAACATCCGGCAAGGATTTGAAAAATGGCTTCAGATTCCCGATGGCATCCCACGCACCGCCTATCAAGCCGATACTGAACAAGAAGCCATCACGCGAGTGAGTGGGAATCTGCAAGCCGTGACATTTGTGTCTATGGCCCCTGCCCTTCGGGCCAAAGAAGATGGCGTGGCCATTAATCTCTTGTTCATTGACCACATTGAACCGGAAGTCCAAACCGTTTTAGATAAACGTTACCCCGTTCAGCGGCCTGTGATGTTTATCACAAAGCTTCAACCATCGGCGGCAGTCCTGGCCTTTGAGCAATTCGTGTTATCTCAGGACGGCCAACAAATAATTAAACGTAGCAACTATTACCCCCTGAGCGATCGCTAAAAAAACCGAACGACAATTCGCTGCGAACCTGTTAGGATTCAACGTCCCGACTGGAACCAGTATCAAGGAATCAGCACAGAGCATGTTTAAAAAAGTCTTAGTGGCCAATCGGGGAGAAATCGCGATGCGTGTCATCCGGGCATGTCGAGAATTCGGCATTGCCACGGCTGCCATTTATTCGGAATGTGACGCCACAGCCATCTATGTCAAAAAAGCCAATGAAGCCTATTTGGTCGGCCCTGGTCCGGTTCAAGGTTATCTGGATGCCAGACAGATTGTGGGCTTGGCTAAACGTATTCGTGCCGATGCGATTCATCCCGGCTATGGGTTTCTTGCTGAAAACGCTGCCTTCGCTAAATTATGCGAAGAAGCCGGCATTAATTTTATTGGCCCCTCGCCGTATTCGTTGGAACTCCTGGGCGATAAAGTCAAAGCACGAGAACTCGCAATAAAAATTGGGGTTCCCGTTGTCCCGGGTACTGACGGTCCGGTGGAAGCGATAGAAGATGGTCTGGCCTTTTGTCAACGGGCCGGCTATCCAGTCATGGTCAAAGCCAGCGCCGGGGGAGGTGGCCGCGGATTGCGGGTCGTCAGATCAGACGAAGAACTCAAAGAGGCCATGGAAGCCGGGGCGCGTGAAGCTCTGGCGGCATTTGGTAATGGTGAACTCTTTATCGAAAAATATATCGAACGGCCTCATCATATTGAATTTCAATTATTAGCAGATAAAAATGGGTATGTGATTCATCTGGGAGAGCGTGACTGCTCAATTCAACGGCGGCATCAAAAGCTGATCGAAATAGCACCATCCTTGGTCTTAACCCCTCGCCTCCGTGCGGAAATGGGTGAAGCCGCCATCGCCATGGCTCGGGCCGCCCAGTTTTATAATGCGGGAACGGTGGAATTTCTCCTGGATCCTGATGGCCGGTACTATTTCATGGAAATGAATCCTCGCATCCAAGTCGAACATACCGTCACCGAACAAATTACGACCGTCGATATTGTGCAATCACAACTCTGGATCGCCGCTGGCCGACCCCTGGTCTTTGGGCAACATGAAGTGAATCTCCAGGGTTATGCCATTCAAACCCGTATTAATGCGGAAGACCCTCAAAATGGATTTCGACCGTCTTCAGGGAAAATTACGGCGTATCTTTCTCCTGGAGGAGTCGGAGTACGAATTGACGGGGCGGTGTATAAAGACTATACCGTCCCTCCCTATTATGATGCGCTTCTGGCCAAACTGACTGTGCATGGACGCACCTGGGATGAAACCGTGCGCAGGACCCATCGCTCACTTGAAGAATTTATGCTCCGTGGTGTGAAAACCACGATTCCATTTTTGACAAAAATCATGGAAGAACCGGATTTCCGCGCCGGGCGGTTTGATACGAGCTATCTGGAAAGCCACCCCGACTTATTCGATTACGAAAAAATGGAAGAACCAGAGGATTTAGTCATCGCTCTTTCCGCAGCCATTGCTGCGTATGAAGGCTTGTAAGCATCTTCGTCCATCTTAACGGATACTGCATGTCCGTTGTTTATGTGAAAGGCTCCCTATGCCACCGAAAAAATTACGAAAAGCCCAAAAACGAATGCCGGTTGGTCGTCCAGTGCCTACTCGCATGAAAATGGGGGCTCCCCCGGCACTCGACATTGAAGCTTCTCCCAAACGACAGGTCTATCTGACGGATGTGGCCTTACGCGACGGGCATCAATCATTACTGGCAACCAGGATGCGGACTGAAGATCTGTTGTCCGTTGGAGCCGACTTAGATGAAGTGGGGTTCTGGTCCTTGGAAGTATGGGGAGGCGCGACCTTTGATGCCTGCCTCCGGTTTTTAAAAGAAGATCCCTGGGAACGTCTCCGGGCGTTCCGGCAAGCCATGCCCAAAACCAGACTCCAAATGTTATTGCGTGGGCAAAATGTGGTGGGATATCGGCATTATGCCGACGATGTGCTGGAAAAATTCATTGAACTGTCTGCTAAAAACGGCATTGATGTGTTTCGAATTTTTGATGCCCTCAACGATATCCGTAACATGAAACCCGCCATGGAAGTGGTCAAAGCTTGCGGGAAACATATTGAAGCCACCATCTGTTACACCGTCAGTCCCGTTCATAGCCTGAATCATTTTGTGGAACAGGCCAAACAATTGGAAGACCTCGGTGCCGATACGATTTGCATTAAAGATATGGCAGGCCTGCTCCCGCCCTTTGAAGCCTATGAATTAATCAGTCGCCTAAAAGCGACGGTTCGCACGCCTATTCATCTGCATACCCACTACACGTCTGGTATGGCTTCCATGTCTGCGCTCATGGCGATTATGGGAGGTCTGGATATTTTGGATACCGCGCTGTCTCCTCTGTCCGGCGGCACCTCACATCCTCCGACGGAATCGTTTATTGCCGCCCTTCGGAATACGCCCTATGACACCAAATTGAACCTGCAACAACTGGCCCCTGCGGCAGACAAACTACGTAAATCACGAAAACGTTATCGACAATTTGAAAGTGATTTCACTGGAGTCGACACAGATATTCTTCTCTCTCAGGTACCCGGAGGCATGCTCTCAAATTTGGCAGCCCAGTTAGCTGAGCAAAATGCTCTTGGGAGAATCAAAGAAGTGTTGGAAGAAATCCCGCGAGTGAGGAAAGACATGGGATATCCTCCCCTGGTTACCCCCACCAGTCAAATTGTCGGGACTCAAGCCACATTAAATATCCTGACAGGAGAACGATACAAGGTCATTACCAATGAGACTAAAAATTACTTCCAAGGGTTGTATGGAAAACCGCCAGGGAGTCTCAACTCAAAAATTCGGCAAAAGGCATTAGAAGGGGACAAGCCGATCTTGTGTCGACCCGCCGATAACCTTGACCCGGAAATGGATGATGCCCAACAAGAATTAGTCGGAAAGGAGATCGCAGAGGAAGATATTGTCTCCTACGCGCTGCTTCCTTCCGTCGCGTTGCAATTTTTTGATGAGCGTGAGAGGGGGGAACTGAAGCCCGAGCCCCTGCAAACCCAGTCAGAAAGTGGGCCAGCTGTGGGGCATGACTTACATTTGGCTCCTGTAGAATTCAAAGTCACGGTTCATGGGGAGTCGTATCATATTCGTGTTTCTGGATCCGGCCAAACGATAGATGGGACCAAGCCTTACTATATTAAAGTGAACGATAAGCTTGAAGAGGTCTACCTGGAACCGATACAGGAAGTCTTAGCGGGGGCTCCTGATGCCCCGGCTGCATTCTCTTCTTCAAAAGTCGACGGTCGCCCCAAACCATCCCAAGTTGGAGACGTCACCACACCAATGCCTGGTCGTGTGGTGAAGCTACTGGTCGCGCAGGGCGATGACGTGCAAGCCGGCGCCCCATTGCTGGTTGTAGAAGCCATGAAAATGGAAAATCGGGTACAGGCTCCTATCTCTGGAAAAGTTGTCACGATTTATGTCAAAGAAGGAGATGAGGTGAATCCGGATGAAACCCTGATTCATTTGGAATAATGCAGGGTTATTCTTCCCGAGTACTTCCTACTTTTTTCTTTATTGTCCTCTGGTGTTTCTTATTTGTGGGCTGTTCCTCTTCGCCAGCGCCCCCTCCTTGGGTTGACGTAATCCAAAGGGTTCCCTTCCATACGATAACGGTCAAAAACCATCGTATGGCCTACCTTGACGTGGGCAAAGGGTCACCGCTGATCCTGATCCATGGCTTTGGTGGATCAATGTGGCATTGGGAATACCAATATCTACCCTTCGCACGCACGCATCGAGTCCTAATTCCCGATCTCATCGGTTCTGGACTTTCCGACAAACCAGAAATCCTCTATAGCCCTGAGGTTCTCTTGAAATTTTTCCTGGCATTTATGGATAGTCTGGAGATCAAGCAGGCTACGCTTATCGGAAACTCTATGGGAGCCGGATTGGCCATGGCGATGGCTCTTGACCATCCGGATCGTGTTGATCGACTCATCCTCATTTCTGGATTTCCGTCTCAGATTGAACCCAGCGTGGCCTCACCTCAGTACCGGCGGTTTCTGTATCATCGTCCCCCCCTGTGGTTAGCCGCGCTAGGGAATCAACTGGCCGGAAGAGGGACCACAGAACGCTTACTCAAGGAAATTGTCTACAAGCCAGAATTAATTTCTGACACGGTGATTGAGCGATCATTTAAGAATCGCCAACGGGGGGGATTGCTCACTCCGCTCTATTCTCTCTTGGATCATATCGACACCTGGGAAGATCACTATGGCCAACGACTGGGGCACATTGCCCATCCGACCTTGCTTCTTTGGGGCCAGCATGATCGCGTCTTCCCCTTGGAGGTTGGAGAGCAGGTGAAGAGCCTGTTGCCTCAAGCGAAATGGTCGATCATTCCAGAGGCTGGCCATATGCCTCAATGGGAACAACCGCAGGTCGTCAATTCCCTGATCCTGTCATTTTTAGAAAGCCCCTTGTAAATGACATTTTCCGAACATTTGCGTCAATTGGCGGCTCCCATTTGGGACGCCCAACTCCACCATCCCTTTGTCGTTGGGTTAGGAAAGGGCACGCTCCCCCTTCAAAAGTTTCGATATTATATTTTGCAAGATGCTCGCTATTTAGAGGAACTGGCAAAGGTATTTGCGGCTGGAGCCCAAAAGGCAGAAGATGCCCATACGGCGCTTCGCTTTGCCCAATTAGTTGAAGAAACGATCGTGGTGGAGCGAAGTCTTCATGAAAGCTATGGCAAACAATGGAAATTGACCGCTCAAGATATGCGCTCCACTCCCCTCTCACCGACCAACTATGCCTATTGCCGGCATATGCGAAGTGTGGTTCAATCCGGCACACTTGGGGAGATTACTGTGGTCGCGTTACCCTGCGCATGGGTCTATTGTGAAGTTGGGCAACATCTCTTACGCAAAGGTCCTCCCAAGTCTTCCCATCCCTACTCGGAATGGCTGGGACTTTATGGATCTCCAGAATTTGCAAAAGTTGCAGGTTGGATGCGCACTGTTGTTAATCAGTGCGCAAAAACTGCTGGGAAAAGTGAAAAGTCCAGAATGGAAGAGGCCTTTTTGATCAGCTCACGATACGAATGGATGTTTTGGGAGATGGCTTGGCGAGAAGAACGCTGGCCCGTCTAGGGGCTGGCCGTCGCTCCTTTGTCGCAGCTCATGAAAAGCCGCCTATTTCGAACCATTGCAATCATTGTCTTTATTCCACTCTGCCTTTCCTTTCAAGGGCTTTCAACTGTCTACAGCCAACCAGATTCCCTCATTGGGGTTCAACCACTTCTTGATCGCGGGGCTCAGACATTACAATCCCTGATTCCTCCTTCTATCCGACCTCTTTTCCTCGCACAGGAAATTGAACAACTGCTTCAGGAATTAGAAGGTCACCCCCCGGATTGGACTCAACTTCGACACGCTGATATAACTGAACAAAGCGAACGTCTCTTTCAGCTGAACCGTCAACGAGACGAAATCCGCACAAAGAAAAAGGCGTTATTGCAGCAACCCGTTGCCTTTATTTGGGCTGGAATTCTCCGTCAATATTTACCAGAATATCAAGGGTTTTCTGTCGCCCTAGGTCCTGAACTCACCACCACGTCTTGGGGTATCGTTCGTTTTAAGCCGATTGACCTCCCCGACTACCTGGTGACCATTCCCGCACCCACAGAACGGGAGCAACTTCTGGCTCGACAGCAACAGGGCGAACAGATTGAAATTATCCTGGTATGTATAGGGAGATTGATTCCAGATGAATCAATTATTTACGCATTTTCTCATGAGGGTCACCAAGAGGGGATGATTCTGCCGGTGGTGTCGGTTCAACGACTCCTGTATTTCCTAAAAGCCCCTTAAGGGCAGCTCATGTCATTTGTACCCAACGATTCTTCAATACCTTCCCATGGTTCATCAAACTTCCAACATCGAATCACGAAAGTGGCTTTTTATAAAATATTGGGCTCCTGTTCTCCTGTATTGTTCAATCATTGTGTACCTGTCGTCTCAATCATATCCTAGCCAACACGTTCCCTCTTTCTTCTTGGGCATGAGTGATAAACTGGCACATGGGCTGGAATATGGCATACTCGGTATTCTGCTCTTTCGTGCGTTTCAGAAGACTACTCACGGAATGGGCAGTATCAGCTTGGCAATCATCTGTGCAGTAGCATTTGGGGTTTCAGATGAACTCCACCAATGGTTTGTCCCTCATCGCCAAGCCGACATCTGGGATCTCTTGGCTGATACCATAGGAGCGACAGGTTTTATCCTGGCATGGGTCTTTGTGACAAAAGCCTACGACCTACGCCATGGTCGTGGTGATGCGGACATGCTCTAGACGGGCATACATGTTGAGAGCGTCTGTGCTTAGGAAACAGAGCGAATTAAGGTTTACCTAGAGCAGACGATAACAAGGGTATCGAGAATAGTGCCAAAAGGGTCTCGCCAGGAAATGCTCAAATTGAACCTTTGCCCCCAACCTCATGGACCTCTACGATGAAGCGCTACCTCATTATTCGACGCCATCAAGGCTCGAGGGCTCACTTCACCAATCAGGATGGCGTCACGTATCTCTTTATGATGATCTTGGTCGTCGTCATGAGCATTTCCCTCTTGGGGGTTACGCAACAATGGTCGGTCATCATGAAGCGGGATCGAGAGGCAGAACTCCTTTTTCGTGGGACACGCATTAAGGAGGCTATTGAACGGTACGTCGCTGATTATGAAGTCCAAAAAGCTATCCGGCCCAACCGTTGGCCTTTATCACTTGAACAACTCACCAAGAAAAGCCCAAAACGCTATCTCCAAACGGTCTACACCGATCCCATTACCGGAAAGGATTTTGAGCCAATTAAGGTTGGGGAAGAACTGCATGGCGTTCGTAGTACCAGTACCGAGGTTCCCTATGACCAAGTGAATTTCAAAAATGTCAAAACATACCAGGCGATTCGTTTTGAATCGACCGGTGGCGG
>QJYE01000449.1 GCA_003235785.1 Nitrospirota bacterium | reverse complement strand
AAATCCACCAAAATTATGTTCCTGATGTTGTTGGAGGGAGTACGGCGGAACGGGTTTCGACGATTACTCAACAAGTATTAAGCCGGACTAATCTCCAGAAGGTGATCGATGAATTTCAATTATCACCGGATATCGTGAAAAGTGAAGGCTATGAGCCAGTGATTGAAGCTCTTCGAAAAACTGTCAAAATTGAGACGAAAGGCAGTGGTGGACAATTGGAAGCCCTGACCATTTCCTTTGCCCATCAAGATCCAATGGTGGCCATGAAGGTGACCTCAAAATTGGCCTCTCAATATATTGATGGCAATATTAAAATGCGTGAGCAGTTCATTGAAGGAGCCACTGAGTTTTTGGAGCAAGAACTGGTTATCGCTAAACAAGAGTTGGATGAAAAAGAGAAAGTGTTGTCCGAATATAAGATGCGATATTTGGGGGAATTGCCGGGGCAATTAGAGACGAATCTTCGGACCCTGGATCGCTTGCAATCGGAAAAAGAACGGATACAGGAATCCCTGAATAGTTTGAATTCTCGGTTAGAGTTGGCACAAAAATCGATCAATGATTATTCGACTAATCCGTCGCTTCTTCAAGATCCCACGAAAGGACGAAGGGGTGATCCTCTTGTCCTACAATTATCTGAGCTGAAGAAAGAGTTGAAAAAGATGACCGGTGAGTTCACCGAGGCCTACCCCGATGTGATTTCTTTAAAACTGCAAATTCAAGAACTTGAAAACGAATTGGCTCAACGTGGGGGGCAAAGTCCTCAATCTGATATTGATATGGACACATTTGACCCCTATTTGGCCGAACTCAAAAATGAGCGGAATGAAATAAAACTTCAAATAGCGCAATTGCAATCCCAATTGCAAAGGGCAACTGCTTCGATGGTTGAATTTGAGGGACGAATTGAACGGACTCCGGAGCGTGAGCAAGAATTATTAGCGCTTGAGCGGAATTATGGCAACATGAAGGACAATTACCAGCATCTTCATCAGAAGCGGATCAATGCCAACATTTCTGAAAACCTTGATAAACGCCAAAAAGGCGAACGATTCCGAATTTTGGATCCCGCTAATTTGCCAACGAGACCAGAAGGGTTGCCACGTGAATTGATTGCCTTAGGAGGCTTGGGTGGTGGCCTAGGATTGGGATTTGGCTTAGCCTTTCTTCTAGATTTCTTATCGCCAACGTTTCGACGTTCTGATGATGTTGAGGTGTCGCTGGGATTTCCGTTGCTCGCCACGATTCCCAGCTTCAAAATGGCCTATGGGGATTCCGTGAAAATGTTGCCGGGTGGTGTGGAATCATCAAAGAAGTTGAATGGGCATACCAACGGAGTCAGTCGGGGGGACTACCTTGATACGGAAGGAATGGGGAAAGGGAAGTCTTTGTTCCAGCCGCAGTTTTCAAAAGTTCCCCGATTCCCCACACAATTCAATTTAGTCTCAAAATGGCGGCCTCAGTCTGTGGTGGCCGAGCAATATCGTGTTGCGGCTACTCGGTTGGACCTTTTAGGTGATCGTCCAATGGGGAATGTGGTCTTGGTGTCGAGCGCGATGAAAGGCGAAGGCAAAACTTCAACGGCGTCTAATCTCGCCTATACATTGGCCCGAGACCTTGATGAGCCAACTCTCGTGATTGATTGTGATTATAAATGCCCAAATTTGCATAATGTTTTTGTTCTGCCTCATTATCCAGGGGTGGCGGATTATCTTGCGGGAGAGGTACCACTCGAAGCCTGTTTTCAACAAATTCCAGATTTACCCTTGTGGTGTATGGCTGTGGGAGATATGGAGTCTAACCCTGTTGCCTTATCAAAGTTGCAACATCTTTCATCAATGATTGAGTTGGTGAAATCTCGATATCGGTTTATCATTCTGGATGGGCCACCTATTCTCCCATTAGCCGATATCAATGTGTTAAGTGGGCTTGCGGACATTGTGCTTATGGTAGTCCGCTCCGGGGTGACGCCAAAAGATGTTGTGCAAAAAGCCACAGCAATGCTTCAGGGCTCTCATTCTACGCGTTTGGTTCTGAGTGATGCCTGGTCAGATGGCGTGCCTTATTATGTGCGCCATGGGTATGCAGCCCCCTATTCCCTCACTAGTACAGGATGAACGAGGCCTATCTCGATTCCTCGGTCACCATCATGCCGAACACGGATGGCTTCTTACATGCTCCCTTTAAATGGCTGGGTCTTAAGAAGCGCGTCTTAATTATAGGCGATGGCAACTTGGCTCATGATTTGGCCAGAGTCCTGGTGTATGACCGGTCCCATCGGTACGATGTTGTCGGTTTTCTTTCTGTAAATCAATCTCGAGTGCCAGGTCGCATGGCAAATCCCACAGTTATTGGGACGGTTGATCAATTATTTGAAATCTCGGAGCAGTATCAAGTGCAATGCATCGCGGTGTGTGTAGAAGATCGGCGTGGATCAATGCCATTGGAGTCATTATTAGATGTGAAATCAATGGGGATTGAAGTCGTCGATGGCCATCGGATGTATGAAGAAGAATGTGGGCGGTTGTCGATCGATGAATTAAAGCCAAGTTTTTTGATTTTTTCGGCAGGATTCAAGCGGAAACCTGTAGCAATGCTACTGAAGCGGCTTGGAGACATATTGGGGGCGCTTATTGGTCTGGTATTTTTAGCCCCCTTGATGAGTGGCATTGCGTTTTGTATCAAATGGGATTCTCCCGGGCCAGTTTTCTATCGTCAGACACGGGTGGGTTTGCACGGATATCCGTATGTTTTGTTGAAGTTTCGCTCCATGCGAGAGGATGCTGAGGAAAAGGGTGTGAAATGGGCTCAGCTTGGTGACG
>QJYE01000284.1 GCA_003235785.1 Nitrospirota bacterium | reverse complement strand
AGAGTCCCTTGCTCTGTATATCCGCCAGAATATCCGACTCCTTCCATTCCAGGCTCGCTTCTTCCACGGACACCTTTGAATCGGCAATCCTGCCTTCTACATCTAATAGACGGACCAGATTGGATTCAAAGACGACTGCTCCTGCGAGATGAGTCAGGGGAGGATGGTTGGGATCCACCAGGACTTGTCCATTGGCAACACGGAGCACCCCCTCCGTCATTAAGGTGTTGGCTTCATCACCTTTCCAATTTACTGAGCCGGTGAGCAACTCCATTTCACCATCAATCTCTCGTTCTGTAAGCATGGTGTGAATGGAAACAGGACGCCATGGCTCAGGTAGAATGTTGGCAAGGCGTTGTATGGAGATCGGCAAGGCCGATCCCGAGACCGTCAGCGCAGGTGGTGCATTCGGGCTGTTGGTGAATCCAGCGGTCCCGCTGAGGTTCCAGTCCTTCTCGGAAATCTGAAATGTTGGAACTGACAGTCTGACGGTCTCTCCTTCAAGGACAAGTGTCGCTTCCGGGGCTGTCATGGTTAACGGAGCGATAGTACCGCGGGCTTGAGAAATCTGAACGACAGAGGGAGCAAAGGTGACGGTAGCGCCCACATTGGTCATAAGGGGTTGGCCCGGGGCGGGAAGGTATTGTCCTCTTTGCAGAGCCACGGTGCCTTTCGCTTCCCAGGACCCATTCCCGCCCAGTGGCCCATCTAAAGATCCACTCTGTAGTTCCATTGTTCCAGCGACTTGATGATCTTTGAGAAAAGAACGGAATTGTGCCGGCACCCAGTCCTGGGGCACAAGATCCAGGAGCCGTTCGATGGCAATGGGTTGAGTCGCTCCTGAAACGGTTAACCACGGGGACTCATGGAGCACATTTGCGATGCTGCCCTGACCGGAAAACGACCATTCGTCCAAGGAAACTTCAAAGCTGCGATAGTTGAGGCGGTCATGGTCTTTCTGAAAGGTATAGGAGACGTTTCCATGCAAGTTGGCTCGTGTGGGAATCGGTTTTTCCAGGGCATGGCCCCTCAGAAACTGGACCAGTCGGCCAAGATGAAATTGTGAAACGTCAAGTTGCCCCTGGATTTCAAAGGACGGAAGCCCGGATAGTTTCTCTTGGGTGGAGGAGGGATCATCTTCCCTGAGTCGTGTAATCGTTCCATTGAGGGTGAGGGTGGAGGAAGGCTGAGGGTTCGGGACCAGAGCTGAAAGTCGAATTTCAGAGGGTCCTTCAGGGCTCGGTTCTGAGATGGTCACGTGAATAGCTTCCCAATCAAGGGTCAGAGGCTCTTCGTTCTCGGAAATCTGGGAAAAATGGAGTTGGCCGTTTTGAATAGTCATTTCCTGTATAGCAGGAAATTGCCAGGTGATGGGCTCGTCAGGTTTCGTGACCAGAGGCACTCCAATGGATAACGTTGGTTGGTCGATCATGGTTCGGCTGACCACTAATTTTCTTTCCCAAAGCGATCGCCAACCGATGGCCAACTCTACCTGTTTCGCGCGGAAGGCAAAATAGTTTGGATCGTGAATTTCGATCGTTACACCCGCCAGGTGGACTTCGGGAGAGGGGAAGAGATTGAGGTTCAGGGTTTCAATCTGAATGGGTCCACCCATGGTATCTTCCAGGCGGTCAATCATGGATTCTTTCACCCATCTGATGTCTGACAAGACGGTGAGGACGAAGATCGAAAATCCCACCGCGAGAAATCCACAGATCACACTGGACCACACGAGCCAGGAAAGCCAGGAAGGCAATTGAATATTTCGTAATCGTGTCAGGCCCATGACTGTTCTTTCTTAACAAACGATTGACCATGAAGGAGAATGCTTTACCAAGGCCTAAGGCTAGTAATCTGTAGGATGTTCTTGATTTTCATACGAGGATGGGGAGTCTTCAAAGGGTCCGACCAGATTCGTGGTGTAAAAGTCGATAAAAAATAAAAGGGTATATTCATTAAAGTAGGTGGTTGCCTGGAACCATGGCGTGGATCGAATAAATTTGCCTGTTGTGGTTTCAAAAATATCGAGACGGAAACGGGTATAGCCGTTTTGACGTTGGGCCTTATACAACGAAATTTCAGGTAACGCGAAAGGGATCAGCACGCTCTGAACCGGTGGCATACCAAATAAAGATTGGCTTTGTTCGGTTCCTAAAGACTGGACCAGAATTTGGATTCGATAGTGAGCGTCTTTCGCTTCCGATTGAATATGTAATCCTTGCTCTCCCAACCATTGGCCGACTGCGCCAATGAGGAAGCGCTGCTCGTCCTTAGATCCAGCGGCATCCAATGTGACTGTTTCTCCCGGTGGGAGAGGAACGGGTCTGGCGTTTTCATCATGGAGACTCAATTCGACGGCTTGAGTGATGAGAAATTGTTCAATAGCGTTCGCCTGGTCAGGGTTAGGTAATTGTTTGACGGGCGCACAGCACGTCATCAAGTAGAGTAAGAGGATTCCAACGAGACCCATATGTAGTGTTGTATGTTTTTTCAAAGTTAATGGGCCATTCTTTCTTTACAAGCAATCTTACTCATGAGAGAGTGTTTCAAGGTTCATTTCTTCGATGAATTCCTCGTGGAATTCGGCCACGACCTTTTCTGCTTTGGTGGTATTGTGAACCTTGGCGATGTGGAATAAGGCATCGCCTTGATTGACGACTGGTAAGCTTGTCCGGCCGATCAGGATCCCGGGCTCTCCTGCCTCGACGAGCATTTCGCTTGTGCCCATGGGGTCGGTGACCATGCCCACGGTCTCGCCTTTTTTGATTTTAGCTCCCAGGTGTAACAACGATTGGAAAATTCCCCCTGTTGGAGCCCGAACCCAATAAGATGACAGGGAGACCACACTCTTATTTTTTTGAGGAGGAGGGAGTTTTCCAAACATGCCCAGCGTTTGCATGACTCTGATGATTCCTCTCACTCCGAGGCGAATGGCCAGCTCATCAAAACGTAAGGCCTCTCCTGCTTCATACAACATGGTTGGGATCTGTTTGTCCGTCGCTGCCCGCCGTAAGGAACCATCGCGTAGGTCAGAATGCAGAACAAGCGGGGCGGAAAAAGATTTGGCCAATTGTTCCATCATCGGATCCGTGAGATCAGCCCGGATTTGAGGGAGATTGCTTCGATGAATGGCTCCTGTATGTAAATCAATGCCATGGGTGCATCGGAGCACAACCTCTTTCATAAATAGGGAGGCCAATTGGGATGTGAGCGATCCTTTTTCATTTCCCGGGAAGCTTCTATTCAGATCACGGCGGTCAGGGAGGTAGCGGGAATGTGCCAAAAAACCAAACACGTTCACGATGGGAACAGCGACGAGGGTCCCGCGAAGTTTGGTGACACGAGGGGTTTTCAGGATCCGTCGTATGATTTCGACCCCATTCAATTCATCTCCATGAATGGCCGCGCTAATGAACAGACGGGGGCCGTCTTTTTTGCCATGAATGACATGGATTGGAATACTCATCGGGGTATGGTTGGACAATAAACTCATGGGTAAATTCACGGTCCGGCGAGTTCCCGCGACTATGGTCGTGGAGCCAATTTCAAAGGCTGCTCGTTGAGTGTTAGCCACGTCCGCGAGTCTTTGTTTTATTGGGTTTCATATTCTTTTCCATAAATTGGATGATCTCTTTGGCGACGTCGATTTTTGTCGCGGTTTCGATGCCTTCCAGGCCAGGAGAGGAATTGATCTCCATGACGACAGGGCCATGTTTGGAGCGGAGTAAATCTACTCCACAAACATTGAGCCCCATGATTTTTGCCGCTCGAGTCGCGGTCGAGCGTTCTTCTGGCGTGATTTTAATGACCTGGGCATTGCCCCCTCGATGAAGGTTAGAACGGAAATCGCCCTTGGCCCCCTGGCGTTTCATGGATGCAATGACCCGATCACCAATGACCAAACAGCGGATGTCAGAGCCTCCCGCTTCCTTGATGAATTCCTGGACCATAATATTGACCTTGACGCCGCGGAAGGCCTCAATGACCGATTTTGCGGAATTGTGTGTTTCACCTAACACGACGCCGATTCCTTGAGTGCCTTCCAAAAGTTTGATGACCACGGGCGCTCCGCCGGCAATCTTGATGACGTCATCGGCGAAGTCATCCGAATGGGCAAAGGCCGTGACCGGCAGTCCAATACCCTCTCTTGCCAGTAATTGTAAGCAACGCAGTTTATCTCGTGATCGCCCGATGGCCACCGATTCATTCAGGGGCCAGACTCCCATCATCTCAAATTGCCTTAAGACCGCCAGGCCGTAAAAAGTGATCGAGGCTCCAATCCTGGGGATGACCGCGTCATAGCCTTCCAAGCTTTCTCCTTTATAGCGAAGCTCCGGATGATGTGAGGTGATATTCACATACACCTTGGTCGTGTTGATAATGTCAATCTCATGTCCGGCTGCCTTTGCTGCTTCTACTAATCGTTGATGCGAGTACAATTTTGGATTACGGGCCATCATGGCGATTTTCATAAGTCATGACTCCAATTCTAAAGGTGCAATGAGGTGGTTAAGAATGATGCATTTCTTTATTTTTGAGACAAAAAGATTTTCCAGGATCGACAAGGAAACGGCCTTTCATGGCCGTACGGCCTAATAACATACGGAATCCCATTTCATCCCGATTCGTGAGGGTCATTTCAATGGGCCATGATAGATTCCCTATGGTCAATTGGGTTTCAATGACCACGCGTTGTTCCCGTGACCCACCGGAATTGGTGATGACGCGAATATCCCGGACGGGGCAGATGCACGTTTGAATGTCGGTATCATTCTTCTGGTACGGGTGAATGGCAAAGCGGACCCATTCCTGGCCTCCTTTTTTGTAAACCTCAATGTCAAAGGCATGGATGGCGGAGGTCCGGGCTCCTGTGTCGATTTTGGCTTTGATGCGGTCAACTCCCAATTCAGGCAGAGCCACCCATTCCCGCCATCCGATAACTGGTTTATCCATCCTAACGAACAAGCCTCCTTGCAATGGTAAACATGACAGAGTTGTGATCAGGCATTGGCTTAATAATTAATAAAAATTGACCAAGGGCTTTCGTTTGGCGATTCCGCGTAACAGTCGCCCCAAAATATCGGCGCCGGTAATAATTCTTTTATGCTCTTGAGTCCAAATGAGGATCAAGTCATGGTCAATGACGTCATCGTCGACATATTCGGGGTTGACGTTAAATTGCGTGAGAATTTCCCCGAGTGGAATCTGTATGTGATCAAGAATAACGGGTCGATGACAATGTCGAAGCGGGTTGTATTGATTCTCAACGAGCAGTTCCCTCAAAAACCCGTCTGCGTCTAAGACCATTTGAGGGATGTGATTTTCATCCGTGATGACGACCCACTTTTCATTGGACGCATGTATATTTTTGATGAATGGGTCAGATGCCGAGGGGACCGCTAATGGAAATTGCACCCTTCCCCCATCGAATGGGAGCTGAATGATGCTTTGAGGATGGAGCGGGGATCCTTCCTCCAGTGCCGGGATGTCATCGAGATTTAAAAAATTAGAGGCGCCGTGTCCCTCGACTCCGCTGATATCTGATTCAGGGGCATCGGCGTGAATTTTAATCAGAGTCTCCAGCTCATGTTCTTTAAACCATGTGATGCCTTCTTTACCGACTATTCGGTCAAGAAGGAGGGCCGATGGTTTTGCCACGGGATAAAAGACGAATTGTAAAAAATACACGATGGGTGAAAATTTGGCCCCCATTTTAAGGGCATTTCTAGAAAAATAGGCTTGGGGGAGAATTTCTCCAAAGAGCGTGATCCCAAAGAGGGAGAAGAAAAATGCAAAAAGCCCAATCATTTGTTTTTCGGACAGGAGCGTCAACAGGACATTGACTGCCACGTTACTCCAGAGAAGAGTCGCTAACAGAAAGTTGGAGTCCTCGCGGACTTTCAAGATTTTGTTGGCGAAGACATCCCCTTGTTGAGCGAGAAGTTGTAAGCGAACGCGGCCTAGACTAAAAAACCCAAGCGTCAATCCAGAGCAAATGGCCGAGCCAGCTAAGCAGGTGAAAATGCCGATCCATATGATTAAGGTTTGTGTCATATATTCATATTTTCTTTGGTGTTCATCCCTATATTCCTCTGTCCCTAATGAACATTTACTCCAAAAATCTTGAGAAAATGGTGGCCAATCCTAGAAAACTGAAAAACCCTGCCACATCCGTCACGGTGGTTAAAATGATTGATGATGATTGTGCAGGATCCTGTTTCAACGACCGAAGGATGATGGGAATGATCGCACCGGAAAATCCCGCCATGAGCATGGAGATCACCATGGAGACTCCAATGACCGCGGTCAACCCCCATGATCCGCTCCAGATAAACACGGCCGTACAGGTTGTCGCCGCCACTGCGACGCCATTGGCCAAGGCCACATAGGATTCTTTTAAGGTGACGCGAATCCATTGGGAGGGACGGATATCTCGTAACGCTAATCCCCGCATGACGACCGCTAGTGCTTGAGCGCCGGTATTTCCGGATTGGCCGGCTACCACCGGAAGCAAGACGGCTAATGCAGTAAATTTGGCAATGGTGTCCTCAAATAATCCTACGACGAAGGCGGCCAAAAAAGCGGTGAGAAGGTTGATTTGCAGCCAGGGCAAACGTTTGCGAATGGCGAACCATGGTGGAGAAAGTGCCCGCTCGTCTTTGCTGACGCCTACCATGGTCTGCATGCTGATGGTGGCTTCTTCTTTTTCCACCTGAATGATGTCTTGGTTCCTGATGATTCCCAGTAAGCGACCATCCAGGTCGGTCACCGGAATGGTGAGCACCTTCCATTCATTGCAAATTTCTACCACCTGCTCCTGATTTTCGAGTGGATGGATGGTTGGCAATTCCCGCTTCATTAACGCTTCAAGTGTTTTCTCTGAAGGCGCTAAAAACAAATCTCTCAGGGGGAGTACACCAACAAGAATTTGTTGTCGATCAAGAACATAGATCTCATTCAGTTTATTGGGTGCGTGCGTGCGAATCTGCTGGATCGACTCCTTGACGGTCATATCTTCCGGGAGAGTGAAAAAATTTACGTCCATCAGCATGCCGACCGAATCCTCTGGATACTCCAAGAACGGCAAAATATCTTCAGAGACGTGTGCAGGTAGGGATGCCAGAATGCGTTCGCGGTGACCATCGGGTAAGCGTTGGAGAAGATTGGCTATTAACGTGGTTGGCATATGAGGAATGAAATTCAGCAGTAAGATCTCAGGCAAAATTTTAATAATGTCTATGGCTAATGTTGGAGACATCGCTGAGATAATTTTAGCCACATCCTTGTGCGGGAGACCCTCAAGGGTGTCGATGACTTCTTGTGGAGAATAGGACTCAAGTACATGAGCGGCTTCCTCCGGAAATTTTGTCATAAACGCCTGATGCATGAGATTGGGGGATGCGAGGGTCGTCATGGCGTTTCCTGTTCTTCCCGATCCGGTACGGGAGGTGTCGCGGTGGTGAGAAGGTCCCCCATGGTCGTCATGAGTACCATGCCAGATAATGAATAGGCTTCCCATAATTGCAGGAGCGCGTCCGAGAGAAAGGCTGGCTGATATTCGGTCGACTTTGACTGGAGAAATTGTCTCAGAGCTCGGTGGCGAAGTGCGCCGATAAAGGTCTTGTCTTGATCTATGACGGGAAGGCTGTCGAAACGTGCCCAAGCATGATGGGCCACAATATCCATGGCATTGGCGGAAGAGGGAATAACCTTGACGTCTTGATTCATGATATAGGCCAGGGTGGTGGTGGATTCGGCGGCAAGCAATTCTTTCATGATGACCACGCCAACCAGAATATTGCGGTGGTCGATAATATATAAATAATAAATCGCTTGATGCGGGACTTGCCTAATGCGTTGTAAGGCTTCTCCTACCGTAATGTCAGGAGGAAGGGTCAGAACCTGGGGGTCGGCCAGGCTTCCGGCTGTATGTTCTGCCAGGGGAATAGTTCGGCGGAGAAATGCGGCCGTGTGTGGCGCAAGGTGTCCAAGAAGTGTTTCCTGGGTAGAGGGGTCGAACTGACGAAGAATGGCTCGTGAAGATCCAGGAGATAATCGGGTGAGAATTTCGGCGCTGGTTGCCGGTGGATAGGCCTTCAGGATATTTGCGGTTGCACCAGGGAGGAAATACTCAAGGGTTTGGGCGACTGATTCAGCGTCCATGTCTTGTAAAATGTCCCTGGTGGTCTGGAGGGGAAGACCCTCCAGGTACCTGGCGGCTTCTAAGGGATGTTCCTCGAGAAACCTCTCTCGGAGATGTTGTTCCAATTTCATAGTATTAGGCCTCTACTGGTTCAATGATGCTGGTAATTTCAGTGAATTGCGCGGCTGGAATCACGACTCTTCCCCGCTCGGTATCCAGAACCACGACCATGGGTGTCACGGCGGTGACCGTCCCAGCGTAGTTGCCAATCTGAATTTTTTCCCCAACCCGGACAATGGGTTGAATGTAATGGGCGGCAATGAGATTTCTAACCGCCGATCGGGATCCGAAGCCAAATGACAGCGCAGCTCCGGCTATGAGACCGGCAATCACCAGCACGATGATTTGGTTTAAGAGGGAGGTGTCAATGCCAAGTTCATTGAGGGCGGTGACAATGACCAGAAGGGTGGCGGCGATATACACGGTTTGGGCGATAACCGTCCCTTGCCGGATTCCGGAAGAATCGCAAGCCAGGGAGATGATGTCGCGCACGAAGTTAGTGGTCAAGAGGCCAAGGATCAAAATAAGAACGGCCATTCCCATTTTGGGAAGGTAATGTACCAGAGCAGTCAAGGTTTCAGACAACAGAGCGAGACTCAATGCTTCGGTAGCAGAAATCAAGAAGAGAAGAAAGACCAGCCAAAATCCCAGTAGGCCGATTATTTGGGAAATGGTTTTTTTACTTCCGGTTTTTTGAAGCAGAGAGAGGAGGCCGGTTCCGCTGAGTAACCGATCCACGCCAATCATATTTAAGATTCGGCTTGTTCCGGTTTCCACGATTTTCCCCAGAAGAATCCCCAGCCCCAACAATAGCAACGCCCCGAGGCTTTTCGGAAGAAAGGTCATAAATAATTTTACGCTCGCTTCAAATGATTCCTCCAGCGTCGTCGTCCAATTGGTCATATCCATATGAATTCCCTCCTGAAAATTAGGTGGTACACAACAGTAGGTCAAGTCGTGTTTCAAGACTGGCTAAGACTCGT
>QJYE01000171.1 GCA_003235785.1 Nitrospirota bacterium | reverse complement strand
TTAGGAGGTGTGAGCTGGGGAAAGGGAGAGCGCGGCTCAGGCACCGAACTGGAATCCAGGGTGGGATTAAATTGTCTTCAAGAACCCATCAAGAATGGCCAGTGCCCGCGGTGAAGCGCGAATGGACAACCCCTAGTTGAGGAAAACCTACCATATCAGGTGATCCAATGAGAGCATGGTCAAGTCATCAAGTGCTTTTACATGACAACCGCTGGCCTTCCACTAGAAAACCTAAAAGGGCCATCACGGCCATTTTTTTGAAAGAAATTAGCTCAAACACGTTAAAGAGCCATGTGCATGTGAGAAATTTTCGAGCATGAGTGGGAACGTAAAACTACGCATGAAACGTTCCCGTTAGCGTTTCGGTTTTTGCGAGACTGCGGCTCGCAGTTTTCGCATAGACCTGTTAACTGTGACTCACCGTCACCAGGATGGTCCGATCCGCAGCACCATAGCATTTCAGTTTATCAGTGACCATCCACCATGGTTCGCGACCTTAACTTTTTAAAATGCGACGGAAAGGATGTTCGGCCCCTGGTAGATGGGTTCGACCCTTGAAGGGAATATCGATTTTGCACTGGTAAAAATGGCACTGATAATCTTAAAAGGGATCGTTTCCAAATGTTGAAGCTACAACCTCAGAGTTACCATCCGGGCTCTGTGGACGTTTCAATAAGAGATAGGGCCCATTTGGAATCATACATACCGCCTCCCAACCTTGGTTCCCCAAAAGAAGAAGGGCCGCTTCAATTTCGACAGAATCGTGTGACTGCACCTCATGGCAGCAATATTCCCATGCGATCATAAAATTTTACTCCTATGGTTGGTCATTCCAATTGAGGAGGCAGAAATAGAATCACATTAGTAAGATACCCCATTCGTTATTCGAATAGGTTCATTGAAAACGGATGGCTTGTTCAACAATTCTGTCACAAAATTTCTCCAAATTTTGTTTTTTTATCTCCAGCTTTTCGTATTATGTCTTTTATCCTGTGCCTGGCAATTTCATGCTCGCTTCTCCGAAAAAACACCTCTCAACTCGTTGATCTTTTTCTTCAACTGGATTGAGTCCCACCAGATTCTTGAGTCCGTCTCTACGGGACTAGGGCGTCACGGAAAGAAAAATGGTGCTTCGCCCTCGTTGAATCAAGAGTAAAATCCTTTCCTTGTCATCAAGCTTCCTGGTAGCTCGTTGAAAATCTTCCACGTCTTTGACCACCTGACGATTAATTTCGAGGATATAATCGCCTTCTTGTATGCCAGCTCTTTGAGCAGGACTTCCGGACTCAACCTTTACCACCTTCACGCCCTCTTTGTCCGAGGAGGCGGATTCAACGGTCACCCCGGCTAAGGCATGCTGCCCACGACCTTCTCCGGTTGAAGCCAAGGCAGTCATATCTTTGGGCATTTCCTGAATCTTCACGGTCAGTTCAATGGCCTTGCCCTCTCGAAGAACATGTAGCTTCACTGAGGCATTCGGCAAACTTTCTGCGACCAAGCTCCGTAGGTGCCGGGTATCGTTTACGGCCTTTGAATCAAATTGCCGGATAATATCCCCTCGTTGAATCCCCGCTCGCTTGGCTGGGCTGTCATCCAACACCTCGCTCACTAAGGCACCCTGAGTATCCGGGGTATCAAATTGATCCTTGAGGTCAGGGGTGAGATCTTGAATCGACACGCCAAGCCACCCTCGAACCACCTTCCCATGCTCAATGAGACTCTTCTGAATAGCCTGAGCCATATTGCTGGGAATGGCAAACCCAACACCCATATATCCGCCGGATCGACTGAAAATCGCCGTATTGATCCCAATCAACTCTCCTTTCAGATTCACCAACGCCCCACCGGAATTACCGGGATTGATGGCCGCATCGGTTTGAATGAAATCTTCATAATCAACGATTCCCACATTGGCTCGGCCGACCGCACTCACAATGCCCATGGTGACGGTTTGGGTCAATCCAAAGGGGTTGCCCACCGCCATGACAATTTCCCCTACTTCTAATTCCTGTGAATCGCCCCATGGCAAGACAGGTAGATCATCGGCATCAATCTTAATGAGCGCCAAATCAGTTTTCGGATCAGTCCCAATCACTTCAGCGGTAAAATTTCGCTTATCGGAAAGCGTGACCTGAATCTCATCACCCGACTCCACCACATGGTTGTTGGTGATAATGTAGCCATCTTTTCTGACAATGACACCAGATCCGGTCCCTTGTTGAGGTGGGGATTCCTGAGGTTGAAATCTTTTCTCAAATTCCTCTCCAAAAAATCGGCGAAAAAATGGATCATCGAAAAATGGTGATTGGAGGGGTTTGAGCTTTTTCGCCGAGACCGTGGTGGAAATATTTACGACGGCAGGACGCGCTAACTTTGCCACCTGTACGAGAGTGCTATTTTGCGCCCCGATATCTCCTTCTCCAAAAAGGAGCGCTCCAGAAAGCAATGGTTTGGTTGAAGAAGGAGAGCTGGGACTCTCCATTTCAGTGGTACCTACTTGGGAGAAACTCAGATTACCCCCGATTTCCATCCCCAGAAAGATGCCCACAATTAAAAATCCTATACCAAGAAAACTGCAGACAACCCCACGGTGCTTATTCCATCGTTCCCTCAGTTGTGCTTGACTCATTGTTCACCCTCCCGAAATGAATTCGAGCATTTAAATTCTTTATAATACTCTTTAGGTTTCTTGATCATAAAAACCAAATAAGTTTGATTTTCCTCTATGTCAAGAATGTCCATGTAGAAGAATTTTCCAGCAAATAAAACATGGAAGGTGTGTGTTGAGTAAGGGATGTAAGGTCATGGAACGAGCTCTAATTCTG
>QJYE01000535.1 GCA_003235785.1 Nitrospirota bacterium | reverse complement strand
GCTGATAGGGGACAGGAACACCAACCGATTTTTGTGGATCATCTGGATATTTTCCAACTCCATCTTGATCTGGTATCTCAAAACTTTTTGGGAACGGGGAGTTCCGGTAAATTTGAGGTTGGGCGTTTGATCATGGATTTTGGGAAAGGGCGTCTCGTAGCGGGACATCGGTTTGGAAGCTTTACTCCATCATTTGATGGCGTGCAATTGACCCTGGGATCGGACAACAACCATGAGTGGGGACTTCGGGCCTTTGTCACACGACCTGTTCAACGACATACGGTCAGCCCGGATTGGAACACCCCTAGCACCTATTTTTCGGGTGCGGCGATTTCCAGCCGTCATATCCCATGGGCCAATGGGGAGTTGTATTTCTTTCAACTGAATCAGGGGAATAAGCTTCAAAAACTAAATGCTTCCACGATAGGATTTCGGGTGTTTGCCCTGCCAGCCACAAAGCAATTTGATTATGAGATAGAATCGATCTATCAAATCGGGGAGGTCGATCATTCGAATCACTTCGCACATCGGCATCATGGTGAGGTGGGCTATAGTTTTGGAACGGATTGGCCCTTCCGGTTTGTCTATCTGTTTGACTATGCGTCGGGGGACGTCGATCCGAGAAAGAATTTTAATTTCTTGTTCGCCAAACGCCGCGCAGAATACGGTCCGACTGGAATTTTGGGGATTATCTTTCCATCCAATATTTTGTCACCCGTTGGATTTCGCTCGACCTTCCACCCGACCTCCACAGTCACGTTGATGGTCTCTCACCGGACTTTCTGGCTGGCCGATGGCCGCGGTCCTTTTGTGGGCAGCGGTCTACAGGATCAGACCGGTCGAGCGGGTACTTTCCTCGGCAATTTGTTTGATACCTCGATTAATTGGGCCCCTCAGGCTGGTTATTTTCGGCATACAATATTTGAGGTGGGATTTACCCGTTTTTTCAAAGGTTCTTACTTTGATCGCGTCCCACAAAGCCCTGGTACGACTGATGTCAATTATGTGTATACGATGGCCACGCTTACCTTCTAGTTTCGCAATCCTCCGTTCTTTCATTTTCCATTTCTTGAAATATTTCAAAGGGGAATGGTCGATGGTTGGGACCCATTCCTGACAACCTTTTAATTTCGCTCAGGGCACACCGTACGAATTCGCACAGAAGCGTCTCTATGGAAGCTAAGGCTGAGACGTTCATGTGACCTCTCGACGGAATATTTGGGAATTTACAAGAAAAGCACATGATTATTCGGCAAGCCAGTCCTTTTGGTTGTTGGCATGTGATTTGCGGGTATACCTGGTTGAGTAATTTTGAGTAATTGCATTGCCTTCCTGAGAAACGATGACCAACTAGGCGGAGGGGAATAGGAATGGAGCAAGTGATGGCGAGCATTGGTGGATATTTGAAAGATTTTAATTTCAAGGAAAACTTTAAAGGTTTGGGCAGCCATGTGAGGGGGGATGTCTTGGCGGGCGTGACGGTGGCGATGGTGGTTCTGCCCATGGCCTTGGCCTTTGGTGTGGCCTCTGGGTTGGGGGCCATTGCCGGGATGTGGTCGGCTGTGGCAGCCGGTCTTGTTGCTGGACCCTTAAGTGGATCAGCCTGGTCGGTCGGCGGACCAACGGGGCCGATGACCATTCAAATCCTTACCATAGCCCAGACCCATCAATTGCCGGATGGATCCCCCAATCTCGTCTTTATTTTTACAACCATCGCCTTAGCCGGGTTTATTTTAATCGTGCTGGGATTGTTGAAGCTCGGACAGTTTATTAAGTTCACTCCCTATTCGGTCATTTCGGGATTTATGACCGGACTCGGGTTCTTATACATGTTGCTTCAGCTTAATCCATTTCTAGGACTCCCTGGTGCCAAGAGCATCACGGCTGCCATTACGGAATTGCCTTCAAGCATCATGCATACATCTTTGCCCGCCGTAGGAATTGGGATGCTCACATTATTGATTGTCATGATGTGGCCAAAAATTTCACCGGTCACCTGGTTGCCGGGGCCGTTGATCGGGTTGTTTGTTGGGACGGCTGCTACTACCCTATTGGGCTTGGATATTCCTAAAATCGGAGATGTTCCCACCGGCTTTCCTGAGCTGTACCTTCCGAATCTCGAACTTTTAAGAGAGGCCTTTGTCCCGGCTGCTGCCCTAGCTGGACTCTGTATATTCGATAGCCTGCTCACCTGTCTCATCGTAGATAATATGACCGGCACTCATCATAACAGTGACCGGGAATTGGTCGCCCAAGGATCGGCGAATTTATTTTCAGGATTGGTCGGGGGGTTGGGTGGAGCCACTAATACCATGCCCTGTGTCGTCAATATCCAGAGCGGAGCGCGTACGCGTTTGGCATCGATCACGATGGGTCTTGTCCTGCTTTCATTTATTCTCGGCCTTGGGTCGCTTGCCGCCTCGATCCCTCTTTGCGCTTTGGCAGGCATTCTCCTCAAGGCCGGGTATGACATTCTGGATATGCGGGTGCTGCCGGTGGTACGAAGGCTGCCCACCTCCGACTTGATGGTATTTGGCCTGGTGGTAATCATGACGGTGTTTTGGAACTTGTTATCGGCTATGGCCATGGGGCTCGCGGTGGCGTTTTTCCGTTTTGTGAAAGACCAATCCGATCGCTATAAAGCTGAACTCAATCAACGGGATGAAGATGTGAAGCAGGAAGAAGAGGACCTTATTTTTGCTCTTGCCAGAGAATACGCCCGTAAGATCAGCCAAAATGGGGCCAATATGGGAGAAGTAAGTGGTCGCTTTGAACATGTGGCTCGAGAGCGGATTCTCATCGTTCGCCCACACGGTCCCTTATTTTTCGGAGCGATCGATTGGATGAATGAGACCGTTGAGCATCTTGGAGGCAAAGATGTCCTCATCATTCGGTGCAAATGGCTGGATGAGTTGGATTTGTCTGGTGCCTATGCGTTGGGTGATTTAATTGAAGCTGCTAATTGTCGTGGGGTGGCGGTGTTGACGGCTGGTATGTCTCCAAGGACTCGGCAGGTTCTTGGCGATTTAAATGAACTGTCCAGACTCCAGGAGAATAATATTTGTGAACACTTTACTGCGGCCCTTGATCTGGCTATGCAGATCGTAGAAAAGAAAATAGTAGAGGCTGAGCCGCAAGCCTCCAAGGAACCAGTCTTGGCCGTCAGTTAGAGATTAATGGTTTTGGCCCTACATTAACGCATTATTTTTTATTGTTGAGGCTGTCAAATATGGCGTCTCCTTTTCTTCTCGCATTTGGTCAAAATTTTCTCGATCATGCTCCAAGGTGGTACAAGCTCACCATTCTTGGGTTTTTGCTCCTTAACCCCATGTTACTCCTGACCCTTGGTCCGTTTTTCACGGGGTGGTGCCTCATCCTGGAATTCATTTTTACCCTGGCCCTGGCGTTAAAAAGTTATCCGTTACAGCCTGGTGGATTACTTGCGCTTGAGGCGGTGCTGATCGGGATGGCGAAACCCGAAACGGTTTACCATGAAGCGTTGAATAATTTTCAAGTGATCCTTCTACTCATTTTTATGGTGGCCGGGATTTACTTCATGAAAGATTTGTTGTTGTTCATTTTTGCGAAAATTTTGCTGCATGTCCGCTCGAAGACAGCGTTGGCCCTGCTTTTTTCGGGAATGGGGGCATTTTTATCAGCTTTTCTGGATGCCCTCACCGTGACTGCGGTTATTATTGCCGTAGGTGTGGGGTTTTTCAAAGTGTATCACCGGGTGGCTTCTGGAAAAGGCATTTACGATGATCATGATCATTCGGTTGATCATGAGGTGACGGCCCTTCATCGCGTTGATTTAGAGGAATTCCGAGGGTTTTTAAGGAACCTCCTCATGCATGGAGCTGTTGGCACGGCTCTGGGCGGCGTGTGCACATTAGTCGGTGAGCCGCAAAATCTGTTGATTGGAGAGAAGGCAAGTTGGAACTTCATTGAATTCTTTATCCGTATGTCTCCTGTGACCCTCCCTGTGTTGGGTATGGGATTTCTGACCTGTATCGTGGTCGAACGATTCCGATGGTTTGGGTATGGGTTCGGTCTTCCCGTGGCCGTCAGGGATATTCTCATGCGATTTGACCAAGAGACCTCGAGTAAAATTGATCAACGGGGTAAGGCCCGTTTGGTCGTTCAGGGTTTGGCGATGCTCTGGTTGATTCTCGCCCTAGCCTTTCATTTGGCGGAGGTGGGTATTATCGGCTTATCGGTCATTGTGGGAGTGACAGCTTTGAATGGCATTATTGAAGAGCATCAGCTTGGGGAGGCCTTTAAGGAGGCCCTGCCGTTTACCGCGCTCTTAGTGGTGTTTTTTGCTGTGGTGGCGGTGATTCAGGAGCAGCAGCTCTTTGGACCCATTATCCAACATGCTCTGGCCATGAGTGGGGATCATCAAATCGGGATGTTTTTCATTGCCAACGGAATTCTTTCCGCCATAAGCGACAATGTGTTTGTGGCCACGGTTTATATTGAACAGGTGCTGCGAGCCTTTCATCAGGGCGTGATTACCCGCGACCAATTTGATCTCCTCGCGGTGGCCATTAACACGGGCACGAATATTCCTAGCGTGGCCACACCAAATGGGCAGGCGGCATTTCTCTTTCTGTTGACCTCCACTCTTGCCCCACTGATTCGCCTTTCATATGGCCGGATGGTCTGGATGGCCCTCCCCTATACCGTAACCATGACCCTGACCGGCCTTTTGGCCGTGTATATGCTGTTGCAACCGGTGACGCAATCTTACTATGCGCAAGGACTGTTGACCCATCATGTGCCTGACGTCGCTCAACAATATCCGGTTCATGGGATCACGGTTCCTCAAGCCGACGCTGCCGTGGTTATTGATCATGGTTTAATTCAACACAATCCGTTGTCGCCTGAATAGCTGTTTTTATGTATCCTGGTCTCTTGCCAGGGTGCACGAGGAGTTCCGGATGCATAATCGCTGGCCTTCTTCAATGCTTGGGCTGGACAAATTTCTTGCAGATTCCATTCAAAGTTGGCGATCCTTCTCTTGGGATTTGCCTATCATCAGAAAGCCTGAGTCTTTTCCCTAAATCGTTAGCGACAATCCTTTGCACCCATATCTTCTGACGCGAGATTGATTCCAGGAGGGAATGGTTGCTGTGGCCCCTCGGACATGGGGATAATCAGATAATTGGGGGGCGAGTAATCAGTAGAGATTTCAGAAGGAGCGATGACGAAAACGAGGACAATACAGGAATGAAACGGGTATTCTAAGGCCTCTCATGAAAGCCTATGGGGATGAAGTGGAGGAAAAAGGGGTTGGTTATGAGTGAATGGACAGAAAGGAAATGTCCTCCGAAGACTTTTAGCCTTCACAGGCGAAGGGTGAGGAATTTTTGTTAGGTATGTCGGTTACGAGGTTTATACACGTTCGATGAGGCAGTGATGACGGTCAATAAATTCTTCCTCAATCTCCCTATTGCCAAAAAGCTCCTCTTTGTTTCTGGTGTCCCGATCCTGGCTGTCTTGATCTTAAGCCTCGTGACCTATAAGAGTGTGCAGACCTTTTCATTGGACGAAGATCACTTAAATGATGTGTATCATGCCCAAAGCGCGTCCTCGGAATTTATGCGATTGATTGTGGATCTCGAAACGGGGTTTCGCGGGTATGTGTTGACTCAACAACCGCAATTTTTACAACCATATCAAGCGGCGAAACATCGCGTGCTGACATTAGGTAATGTGCTTCGACAGATGGTCGTCGATGATCTATCCCAGCGACAGCTTATTGAGTCTGTTCAAGCCAATGTCGAGCAGCTGATGTCCGATAAAGATCACTTGATTGAACGGGTGAAAGATGGGCATCCGGAAGAGGCCTTACGGTATGTTGAAGCGGAAAAGGGCCGATTGCTCATGTTGGCCATTCGCGAGGAAATGGCCCGATTCGATCGTCAGGAAGTGGGGCAGTTGCAGGAGGCATTAGCGAGTAGCTCCCACGATCGATCGGTTTTGATGAGCGTGGTGGTTTGGGGTGGTGGGTTTGCCCTGGTGTTGATGCTTCTGCCGTTACAACTGATTGCCCGATCGATTACCGGGCCATTGACCACGTTGGTGAAAACCGTAGAAAACTTTTCGGGTGGACGGATGCCGGTGGTCCCAGTTTTGGATCGTCATGACGAAATCGGAGAATTAACACGGGTGATGCACACGATGGGGACTCAAATCCATCAGCATATTCAGCAGATTAAGCATTCGGAGCAGGAGTTGCGGACGCTCAATCAAGAGATCACTTCTTCAGAGGCCCTCTACCGAGGGATCGTCGATTATGCGCCTATCGGGATTTTTACGGTTGAGCAAGACCGGGTGATTTTCAGCAATCGACAGAATTGGATTTTGGCTGGCCGGAACCCCGAGGAAGCCTTAGATCCGGAGGGGATGTGGGAAGCCGTCCATCCTGAGGATCGAGTGGCTGTTCAACAAGCCTTTCGCCAGGCTCAGGCCCAAAGTGATTCCTTTGAGCGGGTGTTCCGATTTTTGCATAAGGATGGCGCGGTGCGACGTGTCTTGAGTCGTGCGGTCCCGATCAAGGATGAATCAGGTCAGACCTTGGTGTATCAAGGCTTTAATGTGGATATTACGGCTTTGGAGCAGATGCGAGCACAATTAAGCCGGTCGGAACGGTTAGCGACTTTAGGCCAAGTGGCGGCAGGAATCGCTCATGAAATACGGAACCCCTTAGTGGGAATCGGGTCTACGGCCTCTTTGCTGTTAGACGATTTTGCGGAAGGGGATTCTCGTCGAGACGATTTACAAATCATTCTAAAAGAAACGCGTCGCTTGGATCGCATTGTGAATCAAATCGTTGATTATGCGCGTCCACGCGATCTTATTCCTGTCGCCTTTCAACTCGAAGAATTGTTGGAGGAGTCCTTACAGGTCTTATCAACTTCCGTGCAACAAAAAGCCATTCAGGTCCACCATCATTGGCCGACCCAGGTGCGGGTGCTTCATGCTGATCGAGATCAACTCAAGCAGGTTGTGTTGAACATTCTTCAAAATGCGATTGAAGCCATGCCTGACAATGGCACCCTGCACCTTTCTATTCGGGAAGAACTCTATGAGCATCATCAAGGACTTCGATTAACAGTCGAGGATACGGGTAAAGGGATTGATCCTCAGGTGATCTCCAGAATTTTTGAACCATTTTTTACGACGGGAAAGGTTCGCGGAACAGGACTGGGTCTGGCGATCTGTCGTAATATTGTGGATGCGCATGGTGGGGAGATGCATGTGGAGAGTCAACAGTTTATTGGGACAACGATTTCAATCTGGTTGCCTTGTGAGTGCCAGGTTCAACTTTCAACGGTGTAAAAGATGCGCGCAACAATTTTTGTGACAGATGACGATGAAGTGGTTCGTCAGGCGATTAGCCGACGATTGGCGAAACGCCACCAGGATATTCGAAGCTTTGACTCAGGTGAGGCGTTACTCGTGGCACTTGACCATGATCAACCCGACATCATTTTGCTGGATTTGAAAATGACCGGCATGAGTGGGCTTGAAACTCTTAAGCAGGTTCGCGCCAAAACGCAACAAAGCTTAGTCATTTTACTTACCGCTTATGGCACGGTTGAAGATGCCGTCGAGGCCATGCGGCTGGGCGCGTATGACTTCCTCATTAAAAGCGTGGATCTGTCAGGGGTCGAACCCGTGGTGGATCGGGCATTGGAGTACTTGACCCTTCGTCGCCGGATTGACTTTGAAACACAAGATCGACCGGGCCGGTTTGCACTTCAGAGTTTGGTGTCCAACAGCCCCAGCATGAAGGAGTTAGTCGGACAGATCCAGGAAATGGCTCAAAATCTGAAGACCACCGTGTTGTTGTTTGGGGAAACCGGGACGGGGAAGGAATTTGTGGCACGGGTGCTCCATCATAATGGTCCTAGAGCACAGGGCCCATTCGTGGGAGTGAATTGTACGGCTATTCCCCAAGAGCTTTTTGAAAGCGAGTTGTTTGGCTATGAGCGGGGCGCGTTTACCGGAGCCCATCAACGAAAACCTGGTCTCTGTGAACAGGCCGAAGGTGGCACCCTGTTCCTCGATGAGATCGGTGATCTGAATCCCACGATGCAAGCCAAGTTGCTTCGGGTGCTTCAAGAGCGGTCGTTTAGACGTCTGGGAGGCCGCCAAGATATTGATGTGGACTTCCGGTTGATTGCGGCGACCAATCGCGATCTCCGGAAAGATGTGGCTCAGGGCAACTTTCGCGAAGATCTGTTTTTTCGATTGAATGTCGTATCGCTGGATCTTCCACCCTTGCGGAAGCGCATTGAAGATATCATTCCCCTGTGTTTGCAAACCCTTGCTGTGCATAGCAAAGATCTCGGCAAGGATGTGAGGGCCATCGATCCCGAGGCGCAGCAGTTCTTGGAACGCTATACCTATCCGGGCAATATCCGGGAATTGCAAAATATTGTTGAACGGGCTGTGATCTTTTGCCGGGGGCAGAGTTTGACGAGTGGCGATCTTCCGAGGGAAGTGCTGGAGGTCCCCCTTTCGGCGGTGAATGTGGTGACTCAGGGGGATCAACCCGTGGTGCGCATTGAAATGCGTTTAGGCGAGCACACGTTGGGGGATATTGAAAATACGCTCATTGATGAGGTGATGCGGGTCTCGGATTTCAATAAAAGCCTTGCCGCTAAACACCTGGGGATTACGCGATTTGCGCTGGACCGCCGCCTCAAAAAGCAAGCTGACGGGTGAAAACCCTTTGTGCAGCTGAGCCAAAATGTTACCGGTCGGATTTCTTACGGCTTTTCAGCAGCACAATGACTCCAATGATTCCGATAACAATCGCTAACAATCCAAGTAATTCCAATCCTCCCATGTTCTTACCTCCATGTTCGTGAGCATTCTGGTAACTGTGTGCTTGGGGGGTGACGATTCCTTGATGTGTCTCTCAGCTCAAGCCACAGATATGGCCAATCCCTCATCTATTCAGGGGCTGTTGAAAACAAATGTCCCACCCTACCAGGATGGAATAAACAAGGCGGCGTTCCCTGCCTTCGCGCTCGCCGCTGAAGCCAGCTTTGGCGCGCAACCGGCCGGAGCGGCTTCGCGCAGGCAGGTCGCCAGTTTTCCGTGCTCACGTACTGGAAGTACGCTCTGCGCGCAAAAATGGCTGCGGCCTTTCCTTCGGCATGGCTCAGGACAAGCCT
>QJYE01000445.1 GCA_003235785.1 Nitrospirota bacterium | reverse complement strand
GAGAAGTCTGAGGAGGCAGGAGTCAATAGTCAGGAGGAAGGGAAAAAAGAACAGAAAAAGCCTCTGTTGATGCATTTTTATATTTTTCACTTCTGACTATTTACCTCTTTCTGCCCTTACTGTCCTTTATTTTTGTGGAGCAGATACCGATAGGAATCACAGGCTGTAGTAGTAAATACAATTTGGAAGCCATGGTTGGAATGCGAGCGTCCTGCCATGTATGTAGGAAGGGGGAGAGGTATGCAGATCACACATGAGGCAGTTGATGGGAAGAGGATTCTTCATTTGGACGGGCGATTTGATTTTGGGGCCAGAAAAACGTTTAAGGAAGCTATAGAAGCGGGATTAGAAGAGGGCTGTCCCGTTGTGTTGGATTTGGAAAAGGTAACGTTTGTGGATAGTTCTGCCCTTGGGTTGCTCGTGATCTGCCATCAAAATCTCAAGAATAAAAAAGTTTCATTTTATTTGATGAATCCACAAACCTATGTGAAGCAAGTCTTGGATCTGGCCAATATCGGAAAAATGATTCCCACGTATCAGACACTGGCCGAGATTCCCAAGGGGCAACCGGTAGCCACGGGGGCGTCAGCCTAACGCTCTCTTCCTGGAGAGTTCCTTCTGTGCACCAGTCGAGTAGGCTGGAATGCGGTGAAGATTTCCAGTCATGATTTTCGGTTGTTCCATATTCTTTCATTTATTGGGAGTGCCTGCGCTTTCCGGTTCTCTCGTTGAACTGCTGATTTGCTATGCCTAGTCTTTCCAATCGAAGGGCAATTTCTTCGAACCAGACTCTTCAACGTATTTCCACAAGCCAATTACGACCAGGGATGTTTCTGGTTCGTGTTCTTGACTCGTGGTGGAAATCTCCCTTCTTTACCCATCGGCGTTTGCTGAATTCTATTACAGAGATTGAACAATTGATGCATTCCGGTATCCGGGAAGTGGAAATCGACATCTCGTTGGGAGTGGGAGTGGCGTCAACGGAAGATTCTGGTCTTGAAGAATGCCTGCCGGCTGAGTCCGATACGTCTCCCGTCTCCATTTATCATGATGATTCGCCAAAGACCCCTCCTACGACGGTGATGCTTGAACCTCCGCACAAATCCGACTCGAACGCGGAAGATACGAGAATTCGCGAGGAAGTCGTTCAGGTTCGAGAGGCGGTGATGGCCGCTGTGGAAGACGCCTTTGAAGGGGTGAAAGTCGGCCAGGGGATTTCTCACCCGGAGGTCTATCAATCCGCGCAGGCTCTCGTTGAGCAATGCTTGGCACATCCGGGTCTCATTGCCGAAATTATGCTAATCGATTCGTTGAAACGGTTTGATAAGACTCTTTATGCCCATGTGGTCGATACCGCCGTGTATTCAATCCTCGTTGGGCTTCAATTAGGTTGGGATGAAGGATTGTTGGAAACAATTGGCTTGGCCGGGTTGCTACATGATGTTGGGTATATGCGATTGCCCAAGAACGTGGTTGCCGTTTATTGGGATAGAGGCGGCGAGACCCGATTGCTACAACAGCATGTTGCAATTGGGGAGAAGTTGCTTCAACAGCACGCACAATTTTCTTCAGATATTGTCCGTATTGTGAGTGAACACCATGCCTATCAGGATGGATCGGGGTATCCGGAAGGACTTGGGGGCGCGTGGCTCTCGGAGTCAGGAAAACTCTTAGGCCTTGTGGACTCTTTTGATGAATTGATGACGGTTGGTGGGACGTCCGGCGCGTTACCTGCCGCGTTTGCGATGAGACGCCTGTATCAGGAAGCCCAGCAGGGAAAGTTTTCCATTGGGTGTATTGAAGGGTTGATTCGAACCTTAGGGGTGTTCCCGGTCGGCACGGTGGTGCAGCTTTCGACTGGCGAGCAAGCTGTTGTCGTCAAGCAGCATTCAGACGGGGGGGTAAAACCCCTGGTCAAAATTTTTCGTGCCAGCACTGGGAAAGACCTGGATGTGCCATATCTGTGCAATTTAGCCCCTGACGACAATTTGGGAAATGATAGGAGTATTGTCCGAGTGTTGGATCCGACCGAGTATTCCCTGAAGCTTCAGGGATTTTTTTGATGGCCATGTGGAACAATCCCCTACTGATCCAATGTTTATGGGATGGCCTGATGGTTGGTGTGTGCCTGGTCGATGAGGCAGGGGTTGTCAGACAGATGAACGGGGCCGGTTCTCGATTATTAGGGTGGGGGGGCATGTGCCCATCCACCCTTTGCTTTGATCAAATCTTTGACGGTTTCAGGCCTGCCGAAAATGATTTACCCAATGGGCAGGCATTTTTAGAATTAGTCAAGAAAAAAAAGATGGTCTGGGTTCCTCGGGCCCGGCTGAGATGTCGTCAAGGAACGTGGGCTACCGTTGAACTCAAAGGTGTGGTGGTTGAAGATGGTGTCACCATTCAATTTCTCCTGATGTTTCGTGATTTATCTTCAGAAGTACAATTGGCAGAAGACTATAGTCGTCTGGCTTCTATTCCCGAAGAAAGTCCCTTCCCCATTATCGAAGTCAATGCAGCGGGACATTTGTTGTATGCCAACCCTTCCATGGTGGGTTTAATGGAAGACGCGCAGTTTGGGCAAGATGGGTTTACGAAGGCCTTGCCTGAACAGTTTCCCGACCTGGCGGCCCGGTGTTTTGCTCAGGGACATTTTGAGGTTCCTCTTGAGGTGCAGGTGGGCGAGAAACATTATGCCTGGATTTTTACGTCCCATCCTGAGTTGGGCCGACTTCGTGGTTATGGGATGGATATTACGGCATCCAAACGGGCTGCGACTGAATTGTTGGCGGTAGCCGAAACATTAGAAAATCAAAACAAAACCTTGGATCAGGCGCTCATGAAGGCCGAAGGGGCGACCCGGGCCAAGGCTGCGTTTCTTGCCACCATGAGTCATGAAATTCGCACACCGTTGAATGGCGTGATTGGGATGGCGGAGCTGCTATTGAATTCAACATTAGATCAAGAGCAACAGGAATGTATGGAAATTATTCGAAATTCCGGCGAGGGGTTGCTCTCTATTATTAATGACATTTTAGATTTTTCAAAAATCGAATCCGGGCATATGGCGTTGGAAACGATTGGGTTTAATCCCATCGGCTTAGTTGAAGAAGTCCTGGACTTATTTTCTGAACGGGCCTATCAGAAACATGTGGATTTGGCGGCGTATGTTTCCCCGGATATTCCTCGCCACCTATTAGGTGATCCGCATCGATTACGGCAAATCCTGTGCAATTTTATTTCGAATGCCCTGAAGTTTACCAATCAGGGCTCCGTGTTGATTGAGGTGGAATGGATGGCGGTGAACCAGAATGACAGTCTTGGTGAGTCTTACAAAGGCTTGTCGGATGACGCTCCGGTGTCGAGCGAGAATGGACGGTACGTGCGGTTTGCGGTGAAAGATACAGGGATTGGGATTTCTCCGTCTGTACAACAGAAGATCTTTCAGGTGTTTACTCAAGCGGATAGTTCCATGAGCCGAAAGTTTGGCGGATCAGGGTTAGGCCTGGCCATTTGTAAGCAATTGGCGGAGCTCATGAATGGGACCGTGGGCGTCGAGAGTCGGGTTGGAGATGGTTCCACGTTTTGGTGCGTCCTCCCATTTATTGTTCCCCCATTATTAAAATTAGATCGTCAGGTTGAGGTACGACGTGGGTACCATCGATCCATCTTGATGTGTGCTTCCCGGGATGTGTCTGTTGATGTCGTCTCTCGCTATCTTCAAGACGTGGATGTACGAGTGGTGCATGTCGAACACATCGAAGACGCGGATGCCTTTCTTAAGACCCAGCGAACCTGTCCGTCAGATCTCCTAGGAATCATTATGGGAAAAGAGGCAAAGGAAGAGGTTTGGCGATCATGGCTGGCGAGTATTCGCACATCTCCATATTCGTCGATACCCCTTTGGGGTCTGACTCCCTTTTGGTTGCGAAAGAGGAGTCAGGATTTTTCTGCTCTGTTTGACGGCATGATTACTATGCCGATTCATCGAGATCAATTGTATCGTTGTGTGTTCCAGCAGTCCGAAAGGTTCGATCCCTTACCTAACCGTGGGTCCTCTGAACCTCCTGCGCGTGATTCAGTTGGCTGTGCGGGCCACAAGCAATTTCTCAACGATGCTCTGCCGGAACAAGGGTGCCTAAGTCCTGCTGTCTTGTTGGTTGAGGATAATGTGGTTAATCAAAAAGTCGCCGTCGGGTTGTTCCGTAAATTGGGATGTCATGCGTCTATCGCTGAGACGGGCACTGAGGCCTTACGCTTTATTCAGGAACAAGCCGTCGATATCATTATGATGGATTGGGAATTGCCCGAGTTGGATGGTTTTCAAACCGCACATGCCATTCGGAAGTTGGAAAAATCCGGAAAGGTTGTTTCCCGTCAGTGGGCAGGAGATCCAGTCTTTGCTTCCACCGTTGAACATATTCCCATTATAGGGATGACGGCTCATGGGCTTTCGGAGCAGAACCAGCATCGTTGGGTTGGTGTGATGGATGATTGCTTGTCTAAGCCGGTTCATTTGAAGGATTTGGCTCAGGTGCTTGAACAATGGATCGGTTTCAAGGCAGAGGTTCTCGTTCCGCCCCACTTTTCCAGTACGATATTTCGGCCAGGGCCTTTAGCTGAGGTGAAGCCCACAGCTGCTTGTGATGTTATGGATGTTCCTGTGGGAGATCGAGAGACAGATGACCGATATAATTTTTCTGTAGCTCTGGATGTCATGGATGGGGATGAAGCCTTGTTGCACTCGCTGGTCAAAATATTTCTCGATATGGCGCCCAAACTAATTCAGGAGATGAAAAAAGCCGTGGCCATGGGAGAGCGAGGACATGTTCAGCGCCTTGCCCACCAAATCAAAGGTGCGCTGGGGGTGCTTGTTGCAACCAATCAGGTGAAAGTGGCTGAGCGTCTTGAGTGCTTAGCCGGGGGATGTTCGTATGACCAGTTGCACGAGTTGATGCGGGAGATGGAGTATGAAGTGGATGCCTTAATGGGGGAACTTTATGACGTCTCGCGATCATGGATCGAGCGGATAGGAGGCACAAGGCCGAATGCCTGATTTTGAAATGGTCTTCAGATGGCCCAATAGAATGATTCATGCAGCTTAGGCTAAATTATTTCCTATTATCTGCAAGGAAGTCTCAAGTTTTTTAAAAATCAGTCCGATACGAGAAGCATTATTAGTCAAACTCTAACGAGGGTATTACAATGAAAGATTTGTTGACGTTAAGTGAAGTTTCGACATTTTTAAAAGTCCCAAAATCGACCATCTACAAATTAGCCCGTGAACGCCGTCTCCCGGGTCATAAAGTTGGGAAGCATTGGCGGTTTGTGCGGGAAGAAATTGAAGCATGGGTCCAAAATGCTGGGGCCGATGAGGTGATGGTTGGGGCCGCTACCGGAAATGGCGGGCATGACCGGTTTAGTTTGAATTAATCACCTTCCCTCCTGTCTCATCACTCTGCCAATCGTCTGGTACGATTGAGTGGAGATCTCACGCAAGTAGGATCAACGGCTCCGATTCTGAGGAGAGGAGGCCTCAGGATTGGTAGCCACTATGGGTCACGGTCTTGATCCGTCCTCTCCTCTGTGTTTCCTCTTCGCTAATACGCTTCACCCAGTTATCTGTGCTCATTGGATTCTGCCTATTCCTTGGGTGACTTCTTCATTCCTTTCCCATGAGTCTATGCCAGTATTTCTTTCAGAATGCACTGGTTCGGTACCCTTGTATTTTCAAAAATATGGCGGAATGGGAGGATTCCCCTCCCGGCAAGGGAACGGGTGTGACGAACGCGTGTTTGAAAAAATCCTGAAGAAAAACTTTTTAACAAGACTGCTAAAGAATGAGGAAATTATGACCGAATCTCACCTTACCGCATATGTCGGCTACTTATGAACCCTCACCAATTAATTTCACACCCGTTTATTATTCTTTCGGGATGTCCCTTTGAGGACCTCAGCCCGGAATTGTAAGGAGTTCAGCATATGATTGATACCAGTCTTAAAGTCTTAGTAGTGGATGATATGTCTACGATGCGGAGAATCGTGAAAAATGTGTTAAAGCAGATCGGTTTTTCAGACATGGTGGAGGCCGAAAATGGGCAGGATGCGTTGAATAAATTACGAGCTGCGGGGGATTTTGGTTTAGTTGTGTCGGATTGGAATATGCCGGTGATGCAAGGCATTGATCTCTTGCGGGCTGTTCGCGCTGATGCTGAGCTGAAACATCTTCCCTTTTTGATGGTCACAGCTGAAGCCCAAAAAGAAAATATTATTGAAGCCGTACAGGCTGGGGTCAGTAATTATGTGGTGAAGCCATTTACGGCGGAAGCGTTGCAAGGCAAGCTCGAGAAGATTTTTGCCAAGACGCAGCCTGCGAAAACCTGAGTATGAGGCAGACTGGCTTCTTCGGAATGTAGACGACTAACCGATATAAGGAGAATTCTATGTTAGTGGATCGTAATATCGAAGACCAAAGAGTTGAAACACCCGAAGAAGATCACTCAATTAACAATGAATTAGCTGAATTAACAAAATATGTGGAAGTCATTACCAGCACAATTCGTGACATGGAGTCTCCCGTCACCACGACGTCAGATCAACTGCCTCAGGCGACTGCTCATTTGCAAGATTTGGCAAAGATGACGGAAGACGGGGCGCATCAAGTATTGACCTTGACCGAAGCGATCGAATCGAACCGGGGCACCATGCAAATCGCCTTAGAAAAATTGCAGCAACAATTGGTCGGGGAACAAGCCACTGATGTTGGGCGAATCTTGGAATGGGTCAAAGATGATGAACGCCGTCTCATGGATATTCATGTCGCTCTGTCGTTCCAAGATCTTGTCGCACAACGTGTGGCGAAGCTTGTGACCATTCTCAATGAAGTTCAGCATAAATTGCTAAAGCTCGTCGTCATTTTTGGCATTAAACAAAAAAAGGCCGGAGCAGCAGCCAAAGGCGATGGTCGTGGTTATGAGATGTTACGTCAACTGGAAGAGTCTAAAACCACCGCCCTTCAGCAAGATCTTGTTGATGACATTATGTCCGAATTTGGGTTTTCCTAATCCTTGGCTGCGTTAGAGAAGACACAGTCAAAGACCTGTGCCTTGTGTGTTGAAAAGGGTGATCTATGAACGATGAAATGCAAGAAATATTAAGCGATTTCTTAGCTGAAAGCTCAGAAATGTTGGAAGCGCTTGACCAACATTTTGTCAAGCTGGAAGCCGAGCCGACGAACGCCGAATTGTTGAATGAAATTTTCCGATGTATGCATAGCATGAAAGGCTCTGCGGGCTTTCTTGGGTTTACGCATTTGGTTGAAGTCGCTCATCAAGGCGAAAGCTTGTTGAATAAAGTGCGACAAGGGGAAATCGGTGTTTCCCCCTTTATTATCGATATCATTCTTGAGGCTGTGGATGCAGTCAAACTCTTACATGCCGATATTCGGGAGACAGGGGAAGACTCGCATGTCGATACGGCCTTGATCGTGAATAAATTAACGCTCACGATGGATAGTGCGGATGATTTAAATGACGTCATGCCGTCGGCGCCTAAAGTTAAAATTTTTTCCTCTGAATCTGAACCTCAATCCGAAGAAAAATTGCTTGTGTCAGCACCGCAGATTTTGGGCAAGCCTGCTCCCTCCTTGGAAAAGCCAGAAGAGGGCCATGAGGATGTGGGTTCCCTGTCTGTTTCGGATGCTGAAGAGGTGGAACCGGTTACGGAGGGCCCAACAGCTCTTTCCGATATGCTCACTAAAGTGCAAGAGGCGGCATCGCGTACTGTTCAAGCCGCTGCTTCTGGACCGCCAAAAATTGGAGGGAAAGAAGAAGAGACCACTGTTCGGGTGGAAACCCGACGCCTGGATCATGTCATGAATTTGGTTGGGGAATTGGTACTGGGGCGTAACCGATTGATGAAACTCGGGTTTGGACTTGAAGATCAATTTGAAACGAATGCGCTTGTTCGCGAGCTTGGCGTGACCTTGGCGCAACTCAATTTAGTGACATCGGATTTACAGTTGGCCGTAATGAAGACTCGCATGGTGCCCATCCGAAAAGTGTTTTCGCGGTTTCCCCGTTTGGTTCGTGATTTATCCAGCAAGTTAGGCAAGCAAGTTCGTTTGGATCTAATCGGGGAAGAGACTGAAGTGGATAAATCCGTGGCGGATGAACTCGGTGACCCCTTAGTCCATTTGGTGCGAAATTCCATGGATCATGGATTGGAGACGGTAGAAGAACGAAAGCGAACTGGGAAAAGCCCTGAAGGCTCTGTACGATTAGCCGCGTATCAGGAAGGTAATAGTATCGTTATTCGAATTGAAGACGATGGTCGAGGCTTGCAAGTCGAGAAAATCGGAGCGAGTGCGCTAGCGAAAGGGTTGATCAGTGAAGCAGAACTTTCCTCCATGAGTCCACGAGAGATCATGAATCTTATCTTTCTTCCTGGTTTTAGTACGGCTGAACAGGTGAGTGATTTGTCTGGTCGGGGTGTTGGGATGGATGTGGTTCGGACAAATATCAGCCGAATGAATGGCAGTTTGGAATTAGATTCCGAACCGGGGCATGGCAGTCAAGTGACGATTAAGCTTCCCTTAACCGTCGCGATTATTCAAGCCCTTCTGGTCGAAGTGCAAGGTTCCACGTTTGCGGTTCCCTTGGCTTCGGTGGTTGAAGCCGTGAAAATCACCAAAGAGGATATTAAAAGTGTGAATGGACAAGCCGTTCTGAACCTCCGGGAGCGTATTCTTCCACTCCTGGATTTGGCTCAAGCTTTTCAGATTCCCAAAGATCGTTCCATCGATGAATGTTATGTGGTGGTTGTGGCGATAGGGGCACAACGATTCGGAGTGGTTGTGGATCGGTTGCGAGCCCAAGAAGAAGTGGTGATTAAGCCCTTGGGTGATTTTTTAGAGAATGTGCAGGGCGTGGCGGGTGCGACGATTACGGGCGATGGAAAAGTGGTGTTGATTTTGGATATGGGTAATTTAGTTCAAAATGTATCGGGTACGTCATTTGCCTCGATTTGATTATGACATCTGGAGTAAAAGGTCAAGGGTAAGGCGTGAAGCGTAAGGTGGGAGATGGTCTGGCCCTCTCCGTTCTGGGGGAGAGGGTAGGGTGATGGGGTAAGGATCAGGTGATGGTGAGAGTAACGAGGCGAAAAGTGAGAAGGGAATTTGCGAGAAGTGGGAAGTAGCAGAGAAGAAAAAAATGAATATTT
>QJYE01000078.1 GCA_003235785.1 Nitrospirota bacterium | reverse complement strand
TTGTAAAAGGATTCGCCCATGGCTTTCATCCGTTTTCTAATTTTCTTTTTATTTTCCATGGTGTATTCGACTTCCCCCGTGTGGTCCGATGTGGATATCAGCACGTTGAAAAAAGGGGTGGTGAAGGTCACCGCAAAATTTAAGACGAGTCGGAAAGTTGGAACGGGGTTTATTGTAGCCAAAAGTACAAAACATCTGTTTATTGTAACGGCCTCGCATGTGGTAGAAGGAGAGGCCGAAGTGCCACAGGCTATAGAGATGACTTTTTTCACGCATCAAGAAGATACGTTTTCTGCAACGATTGTGAAGAAGGAAGGAGGCGATCCCCGTGGTCTGGCTTTGTTAAAAGTGGGTGGGGATTTTCCTGATGATGTGTCGGTGTTGTCTTGGGATGCCACGACCCAGGTAATGGGTGGAGAGGAGATTCATTTAATCGGGTTTCCGCGTGTGGGAGGCAATGATTGGGCCGTGACGAAGGGCGTTCTCTCTGGCTTTGATGGTCCTGTTCTGAAATTTTCCGGGGCCGTGGCAGAAGGGAATTCAGGAGGCCCCGTGTTGTATCAAGGTCAGGTGATTGGAGTGGTGATGGAAGTGACCGGACAATTCGGCAATGCCAAACCGGCTCAGATTGCCAGGTTTACGGTCGAGAATTGGCCAGGCTACCCTCGATCGACGATGACAACGGATACATCATCTGAGTCTGATTTGAATTCCACAGGGGCAGGTTCCCCTTCGGCTGTGCCGCAGCCAGGCATGGCGACATTGGTGATTGAATCCTCACCTGACAAGGCTCAAGTTTTTGTGGATGGGGAATATATCGGCAATACCGGTCCAGGGCCAGTTGTCGTTCGTGATGTAGAGCCGGATGAGTATGATGTGATGGTGACAAAAGATGGATTTCGTACTTGGAATCGTACCATTGCTATTCGTTCCGGGGAACGGCGAACCTTGAAGGCGACGTTACAAGAGGGCCAGGCTCTGGTGGTGACAGGGGTTTGGAAGAATCCGGCGGAACCGACCATTTCCTATGTGTTTACCCAGCAAGGCAATCATGTCACCATGACCGAGGTGACAACCAGTTTCCTGGGAACAGTGGTGACGGCACAAGGAGAAGGCCAGCTGCAAGGTAATCAATTAGAGATCATGTATCGCACGGTGATAGGGACCATGGGACAATCCACCACCACGTTGGCTGACGACGCTCAACATCTCACCGGGACCTTCCAGGATTTTTCCAACATGATTCCCGTGTCCATTTCTCTCATACGTACAGGGGAGTCTCCACCAGCTTTTTCTCAACCAGGCTCTGCGGATTTCAATTCGATTCAGAATTTTGGCCGTTAGTGATTTGTTCGGATGCAGGATTGTCAATCCTGTGAGCCATTCGTGTTTGTGGCCCTGATGTGGGTGCCTTGACCATCTCTTCTCGTGTTTCTTCATTCCCTCACTGAACAGCCATGCGTGCCTTATGAAATCTTTGGTGATTGGCGGGACGGGTCAGTTGGGTGCGAATCTTGTGCGAGCGCTCCTGGAGCATGGGCATGAGGTGCGCGTTCTTCATCGATCGGCCAGTAACATTTCGACAATTGAGGGGCTGGATATCCAACGTGTTGTTGGGGATCTCAACGATGGAGCCTCGTTGCGGGACGCCTGTGATGGGATGCAGGTGGTGTATCATGCGGCAGGCTATTATCCGATTCGTACCATTGCCGTTGATGTTGCCCAAGGACAGGCCCTCAAAGAAACCATCTCCTTATTGGAAGCAGTTCGTGCGTCGGGCGTTGAGCGTCTGGTGTATGCCAGTACGCTGACAACGGTGGGGTTTCCTGATAACCCCAGACATCCGGCGAATGAAACCTGTGCCTTTGCCACGCGATTTAGCAAAAATCCCTATCTTATGGCCAAGGCCACCATGGAAGCCAAAATACTTCAAGCCGCGAGCGAGGGGATTCCATCGGTTGTGGTCATCCCGACCGAATTTTTTGGCCCCTACGATCAGCGGCCAACGAGTGGCACCCAGATTTGCATGATTGCCAGGCGAGAGATGCCCGTCTATCTGCCAGGACGCGTGAATGTGATCGATGTTCGGGATGTGGCGGTCGCCATGATTCGGGCCGCTGAGCGAGGACGAATCGGTGAGCGGTATCTTGTGGGGAATTGGAATGCCACACAAAAGGAGCTCAACGAGCTGATTGCAGAAGTGGTCGGCGTGCCAGCTCCACGTTTTCCTGTTCCATTTTCCCTCGCGCGTTGGGGCACAAAAGTTGAAGAATGGGTCTTCAGTTCTCTGCTCGGCAGGCCACCGCTGCTTCCGGGATTTTTTGTGGAAGTGATGGCCCATATGCAGCATTACGATTGTTCGAAAGCGCAGCGAGAATTGGAGTATCCGCGACGTTCTATCGAGTGCGCTATTCGAGATGCTGTAGACTGGTTTCGGATGAACGGGTATTTGGGAAAATCTTCATAGGCCACAATCCTCATGACAATCAGAGAATGCTGAAGTGGGAAAAAACTAGAGGAGCGGGGGAGGGAAGTTGATGGAAGAAGGACAGCGAGGGAAATTGATCGGTCGGAGAAATGGGGATTAGGCCGTTCCTGACACGGCTTCTTCGGCTTGGGTGAGAATTTGAGCAAATCGTTTACCGACAATGTTGGTGACTTTTTCCATAGTCTCGGTCAGTTCTTTCAATTCTTCCGGCTTCAGTTCTTCTTTCAGATTAGGGTGCAGGCCCCAATTGGCGTTCACGAGTTTTCCATCTCGTTTAATCACCACATGAAGAATTTCCGTTTCGGGTGAATCCGTTGGCGTCTTTGACGATGAAGCTCCGGCTCCTGTTCCGCTCTGTGCCATAGTGGTCTCCTTTTTTAAGAATGTCGAATTGAAGGATTGTACTAGATTAGGTTTGGCCCTGTAACCTCTTAACTTACGCTGAAGTGAGGGTTGAATCAAAATAATTTCCAATGGCATATAGGCCCGCAGACATGTTGGGTATCAGAGGCCTCTGGGGGCGGTTCAAAAAAACATGCCATGAGCCTTTCGAAGGGTACGTTCAGCCTTTTCCTGAGCCATGCCGAAGGAAAGGCCACCAATTGCTTGGCTCATCCTGAAAGGTGAAACCATTGTTCGCGCGCAGTGCGTACTTCCAGTACGTGAGCACGGAAACTGGAGCGCTGCCTTGCTTATTCCATCCTGATAAGGTGGGACATGTGTTTGCAACGGCCCCCTGAAGGCAATTTCCTGTCCGCTTGTCTGGTGTCAAGGTGTGGGGTACATTCCTTGTTGTTTCTGAAGAATTCAGAGAGGGTGTTCAGTGGAACAGCCTGTTGAGTGGTCCGGGGGCTATGCCGGTTTGTCTTTTTGGTCATGGCCTATTCACATTTTGAGGGGGTAGAGGGGATGGAAACAAAGCGGCGTAGATTTTGGGGCTCCATGAATATGAATGACCTGGCCAGGAATTTTTTTGAAGGGCTGTTAATCCTGGTCCCGGTGGTGACGACATTGTATGTAGCCTGGCTGATACTTGAAACCATTGATGGCTGGCTGAATATCCCGATTCCCGGGGTGGGGTTTTTGGTGACCCTTGTGCTCATCACTTTGACGGGGCGTTATGCGTCGACCGTGTTCGTGCAAAAAATGCTGGATATGATGGAGGCGGTGTTAATTAAGGCGCCGTTTGTGAAGCTGCTCTATACCTCTCTCAAGGATCTCATTGCCGCGTTTATGGGTGAAAAACGACGATTTGATCAGCCTGTCCTCGTCTCCCTTTCACCGGGGGGGTATGCTGAAGCGGTGGGATTCGTGACTCGAACAGATTTAGAATTTTTGGGATTGCTCGACCATGTGGCGGTCTATTTCCCGCAATCCTATAATTTTGCCGGAAATCTGTTAGTGTTTCCTAAGGAACAGGTGCGTCCGCTGGAAGCGGAAAGTTCTGAAGTCATGGCATTTATCGTCTCGGGTGGTGTCTCCGGAGGCCCGCTTGCCGGTGGGATCCCGGTCTGAAAGGATTTGTTCAATAATAGAGAAGCAAAGATGCCTTTCCCCTGATAAATTTCATTTTCCTTCGGCGGAAGTACCAAGACACAGCCGGCAATCTCTCCTATAAGCCTTGTTCCTTTCGTTCTCCCACGTCTTATCAGCTCCGAGACGGGATCCACCTCTCGTTCTCCTGTCACTTCATAAGCCTGTCCCCCCTTCTGCCGGTTTTCTCCATAGGGTACTTTTCTTATGCAAAGTTGAGTCGAGTGATATTTGCAGATTTTCGGGACGATACGTAATTGAATAGGCGTTCATCTTGTGGAATGGTCATTCATATTTTAGAATGTAGGTTCAAGATAGTATGGATCCAGCCAGAAACGTCCCAGGTTCTATGAGGAAGATCGCATGACGGAAATCGTTACCAATCCACGGTCCCAACGCAAACAGCGCGAGTATGAAGCGCGTCGTGAGGAGATTCTTTCTGTCGCGGAAGGACTGTTTTCGAAAAACGGGTTTTTCAAGACCAATATGGCGGAAATCGCGGAAAACGCGCAATTTGCTATGGGAACGGTCTATAAATTTTTTAAAAGTAAGGAAGATATTTATATCTCCCTGGTTGAGTCCAAAGTGGAAGAGATGGTTCGACAATTGGAGCGGGCCATTCATGATTCCGGGTCGGCGCAGGAGAAAATTCGTGAGGTGATTCGTGTGAAATTAGCGTTTGCGGATCAGAATCGAGATTTCTTTCGTATTTATGTGTCGGAATGGAGCGGGTTTGAGTGGACGGTCAAGAGCGCCTTTGGGGAAAATGTGTGGAAACGGTACTTGGCCCAAATTGATTTGGTCGCCAACCTCATTAAAGTAGGAATCAAGACCGGAGAATTCCGGAAAGTGAACCCCAAGGACACGGCCCTGGCGTTGCACGGTATGTTGAACTCCACCATTTATGTCTGGATTCTACAGGCCGGTCCCAAGGAATCCCTGGTGGATAAAGGGGAGTGGTTAGGCAATCTCTTCCTGGGCGGATTGGGAACGAAAGAAGGGTAGGTTGATCGATATGTTAGTTCAATCACGGAGTTCCTGGTGGGTTTTGAGCGGGTTGCTGCTGGCCATGGCAGGGTGGCTCGGCTGTTCCGAGCAGCAGGCGGCGCAGCCTCCCAAGGGACGTCCTCCGACACCAGTGAAGGTCGTGACTGTCTCGAACAAAGTCGTCCAGCGATCCGTCTCCTTAGTGGGAACTGCGGAACCACGCAAGCGAAGTCTTGTAGCCAGTGAAGTGGCTGGTCTGGTCAAGGCCTTTCCAGTCAAAGAAGGCCGGTTTGTGAGTAAAGGACAACTGCTGGCCAGTCTTCGTACCGACACTTTGGAAATCCGGCTTGATTCGGTGGTGGCTTCACAACGAGAAGCCAAAACGCGCTATGAACAGGCCAAGAAGGATTTGGAACGGGTCCAGGCATTGTTCGCCAAAGAACTGGTGACGCAAAAAGAAATGGACGATGCGGTGGCCCAGGAAAGCGCATTGGAAAAACGGTTGTCCCAATTGGAAGCGGAAATTCGACTGGTGGAGGAACAATTAAGCAAATCGACCATCATGGCTCCTTTTGCCGGTTGGATCACGAAAGAGCATACGCAAATCGGTCAATGGGTGGAAGAGGGCGGACCGGTAGTGGAGTTAGTGGATCTGTCCCATGTGGAAGTGAAAGTGCCGTTGCCGGAGGAGTTTGTGCGGAATGTTTCTGCAGGGGATGGGGTGGTTGCGGAATTTGATGGGTTGCCGGGAGTGGAAATTCAGGGGAAAGTTTTTTCCGTGGTAGCGCAGGCCGATCCTGTGTCGAGAACTTTCCCCGTCAAAGTCGAATTAGTCAATCCTGACCTGCACATTAAAAGCGGCATGGTGGCCAGGGTGTCGTTGAATGTGGGGGAACCGTATGCGGCTGTCGTGATTCCCAAAGATGCGTTGGTCTTGAAAGGTGGAAAAGAATTTGTGTTTATCGTGAACGAAGGAGCGGTGACGCAGATTCCGGTGAAGCCCTTGACGCATTTTGATGAATTGGTAGAGGTCGATGGGCCGGTCAAAGAAGGGATGCAAGTTGTGGTTTCCGGCAACGAACGTCTCTTGCCCGGGCAATCGGTTAGAATTTTAGATGATGAGGCTGTCCAATTATGAATCTCGTACGGTCGGCCATCCGGTATCCGGTCAGCACGATCGTGGGCGTGTTGTTGGTGGTGCTTTTCGGCGTCGTGGCGCTGGTCAAGCTCCCGGTTCAGTTGGCGCCGGATGTTGAAAAGCACGAAGTAACCGTTGATACCCGATGGCCTGGGGGTAGCCCCTTGGAGGTCGAACGGGAAATCATTGATGAGCAGGAGGAACAGCTCAAGGGGGTCGAAGGCCTGGAAAAGATGTTCAGTGAAAGTTCGTATGGGCAGGGAAAAGTGATTTTGCGATTCCCGACCGGTACGAATACCGACACCGCCCTGTTGCAAGTCTCTAACCGGTTGAATCAGGTCAAAGAATATCCCTTGGAAGCGGATGAGCCGGTGATCAGTAGCGCTGACACGCGTGGCGCGGCGATGGCCTGGTTTATTTTAGCAACCCGCGAGGGCAATCCCGTGAAGATCGAGACGATGCGGGATTTTGCGGAAGATGTGATCAAGGCCCGTTTTGAACGGATCCCAGGAGTGGCGGCATCGAATGTCTATGGGGGACAAGAACGGGAGCTGCGCGTCACCGTTGACCCGGCGAAACTGGCTTCCCGATCCATCACGATTATGGATCTGGCCAAAGCCCTGGATCAGGAAAACCGGGATTTTAGCGCGGGGGATTTTGATGAGGGCAAGCGATCCTACATCGTTCGAACGGTAGGGGAATATCGCGATGCCAAGGATGTGGAAAATGTCATCATCACGAGGCGGGGAGGCGCCCCTGTCTATGTGAGGGATGTGGCACAGGCTTCGATCGGCTATAAGGATGCCACTCATGTGGTGCGTCAAAAGGGACATCCCTCCATTGCGGTGAATGCCATTCGGCAAACCGGGGCCAATGTGTTGGATGCGATGGATGGACTGAAAGAGGCTGTCGTTGAACTCAATGAAGAAATCCTGGAGCCACGAGGGTTTTATCTTTTTCAAGTCTATGATGAGACGGTCTATATTAAGCGGTCACTCTCATTGGTGCAGCAAAATCTGGTGGTGGGCAGTATTCTGGCCATTTTCATTCTGTACCTTTTTCTCAGGACAGGAAGCAGCACATTGGTCGTGGGTTTGGCCATCCCCATCAGTATGATGGGGACGTTCATTATGCTCTGGGTTCTCGGGCGGAATTTCAATGTCATCAGTCTGGCGGGTATGACCTTTGCGGCTGGGATGTTGGTGGATAACTCCATTGTAGTGTTGGAAAATATCTATCGACACCGGGAGTTGGGAAAATCCCTGTTTCAGGCTGCCTATGACGGCACCGTGGAGGTGTGGGGGGCGGTGCTTGCCAGCACGCTGACCACCATCGCCGTGTTTGTGCCTATTGTGTTTATCGAAGAACAATCCGGCCAGTTGTTCCGGGATATTGCGATTGCCATTAGTGCGGGTGTGGGGCTCAGTCTCGTCGTGTCGATGACGGTGATTCCCTGTCTCTCGGCTCGGGTGTTGAAAACCGTTCGGTCTATTTCCAAGATGCGCTCATCAGGAGATGAGGTATCGGGTGAAAACTTTTCTCTGGACCCCACGGCCTCCTCCTCCCGCCTGCTAGGGCGAGTTCAACGAGGCCTTGGAAATATCGTCTATGACCTCAGCGGGAGCGTGTTTTGGCGATGCGTCACGATTTTAGGCTTTACCTCCCTGGCGATTTTCAGCAGCTGGGCATTGTTGCCCAAAGCCGAATATCTTCCCCAAGGCAATCGAAACCTGGTGTTCGGTATTCTTTTGCCCCCCCCTGGGTACAATGTCGAGGAGTTTGTGAAAATGGGGAAAGTTATTGAATCTCATTTGCAGCCGTATTGGGATGCCAAGCCGGGTTCTCCTGAAGAGGCAGCTCTGGATGGCCCAAGTATCATGAATTTCTTTTATGTGGCCCGTGGGAAGTCGGTGTTTATGGGAGGGCGGGTTAATGATCCAATGCGGGTTCAGGAATTAATTCCGATTTTTCGAAAGGCCACGGCCGACTTGCCTGGCGTGATCGGCATTATTACTCAGCGGGGACTCTTTGAACGTGGATTAGGAGAAGGCCGGAATATTGATATAGAAATTACCGGCCCGGAATTGGAAACCCTGGTTGAATTGGGTGGACAAATCTTCGGGCAAGTGAAAGGCGTGATTCCTGAGGCGCAGGTGCGGCCCATCCCCAGTTTGGACTTAGGGAGTCCTGAGGTTCGGGTCACCTTGAAACGTGACCGGGCTGCCGATGTGCAAATGACCAATCAGGAGTTAGGCTTTACGATCGATGCGTTGGTGGACGGGGCCAAAGCCAGTGACTTTCAATTCGAAGGCGATGAGATTGATTTGACCATTCGAGGGTTGGATCAATTTGCCGACAGGACGAATGCGCTCAGTTCCATCCCCATTTATACCAAAGGGGGGAACATGACCACGGTCGGCAATATCGCGGATATTCAGTTAGTGGCCGGGCCTGAACAGATCAATCACATTGAGCAGCAACGGTCTATAGCGATCCAGGTGATTCCGCCATCGGAGATGGCCTTGGAGGAAGCCATGGATGTGATTCGGGAGCAAATTCTGATTCCACTGAAAGAAGGCGGTACGCTGGGACGCCTGTACAATGTGAAAATATCTGGAAAAGCTGACGATCTCACCAAAACCTATGATGCCTTGAAATGGAACTTTATTCTGGCTTTTACCATTACGTATCTGTTGATGGCCGCCTTATTTGAAAGTTTTCTCTATCCTCTGGTCATCATTTTTACCGTGCCGTTTGCCGCAGCAGGCGGGTTCTTGGGCTTGTCGCTCGTGAATAATTTTGTTGCCTATCAGCCCCTCGATGTGTTGACGATGTTGGGTTTTGTCATTCTTATTGGGGTGGTAGTGAACAATGCGATTTTAGTGGTCCATCAGGCGCTCAATTTTATGAAGGGTGCTCAAACCGCTGAGACGTTGGACATGGAAACGGGAACGGGTTTGCAGCTTCGCGAGGCCATTCGGGAATCGGTGAAGATCCGGGTTCGGCCCATTCTGATGACCACGCTCACGACCTTGTTCGGGTTGTTTCCGCTGGTAGTGTCTTCCGGAGCGGGGTCTGAGTTGT
>QJYE01000065.1 GCA_003235785.1 Nitrospirota bacterium | reverse complement strand
GAGGCAAGACTCTGAGGCTTTAATAAAGGCAGCCCATGCTTGCAAGGGCTCCTCCCGATCAATCGGCGCCACCTGGTTAGCTGAAATCAGTTATGCCTTGGAATTGATGGGACGAGAAGGCACGATGGAAGCCACCACGGCGAAATTCGAAGAATGGCTTGAAGAACACAAGCGCACGATCCACACTCTCCAACAAAATCGAGAACAACAGACCGCGGAAATAAAAAACGAGGGGTAAGAAGCAAGAGGAGGAGAAGGGGAAGACACGCTCTCTCATTCTTTTTGCTTCTTCCTTGTGACTTCTCACTCCTTACTTCATCTATTACCACCCAATTTTTTTTAAACGCTCTACCGCCTCGGCCAGCCGATCCTTGGTCGTGGTCACGGTCATGCGGATGTAACCCTCTCCGGGATCGCCAAAGCCGTTCCCCGGTGTGGTGACAATACCCGCTTTCTCAATGATATGCGCGGTAAATGAGGCCGAGGTATAGCCCTTGGGCACGCCGATCCAGACGTAAAAGGCGGCTGGTGGTGAATCCAGTTCCAAGCCTAATGACTTCAAGCCTGGGACCAGCACATCCCGCCGTTCTTGATAAATTTTTCGCAGCCCATCGGTCACTGAGTCATCCAGTTGAAGCGCGGTGATGCCCGCTTCCTGAATGGCTTGAAATACGCCGGAATCGATATTCGTTTTGACCTTTCCTAAACCCGCGATGACTTCCTGGCGACCGGCCGCCCAGCCGATCCGCCAACCGGTCATATTGTAAGTTTTGGACAACGAATGAAATTCCACGCCGACATCAGTCGCCCCTTCTACCTCTAAAAAGCTGGCGGGCCGTTTGCCGTCATAATAGATTTCCGAATAGGCCGCATCATGACACACAATGATCTGATGTTCCTTCGCAAAGTCCACGACCTTCTTGAAAAATTCTTTGCTGGCCACGACCGAGGTGGGATTATTGGGCGAGTTCAAAAACATCATCTTGGCTTTTTTCGCCACGTCCTTGGGAATGGCATCCAAGTCTGGCAAAAACCCATTCGCTTTCGTCAACGGCATGAGATGGGAAGTGCCGCCGGCAAAACTGGTGGCCACTGGATAGACCGGATAGCCCGGGCTGGGCACCAACACAATATCTCCCGGATCGATGAAGGCCATCGGAATGTGGCCGATACCCTCTTTCGACCCGATCAACGTAACGACTTCGGCCTTGGGATCCAAACTCACCGAGAATCGGCGCTGGTACCACTCGGCCACCGCCGTCCGGAACGACAACATGCCGTCGTAAGAGGGGTATTGATGATGCTTGGGATTGCCAGCCGCCCGACGCAAAGACTCAATAATGGGATCAGGAGTGGGTAAATCCGGATCTCCCACGCCCAGGTTGATAATATCCATACCGCGCTCAATGGCCTTGCGTTTCATCTCATCGATCGCAGCAAACAAATACGGCGGTAAGGTGCGTATACGCTCCGCATACTGAATGGGAAACCCTGCCATAACCTCAAACTCCTTTCTTAAACCAGTCATCAAAATGAAGCGCTACCGTAACAAATTTTTATCCAGTTGGGGTACCGTCAACAAACAATTTGAAACCGACCACGATGGGTGAAGAGGATCAAAGAGAAAAGGGAAAAACCTTATTGGGTTAAATGCCCGATGAGTTGATCAGCAAATTGATGCAACATGGGCAAATGAGGCGTGGCTTGTGCGTAAATCGTTTCAGGAAAGATCTCTGCCTTTTGTACATCCTCCAGACATTCACGACAGAGCCTTTGCATCCCGGTTTCCTCTATTTCCAGATGGAATAACAGCCCATAGCAACGTTCTCGGGCACGAAAGGCTTGTACGCAAAAATCAGTTGACGCCACTAACGAAGGAATCTCTGGAGGCAGGCTTATGCCTTCCCCATGCCATTGAAAGACCTGAAACGTTGATGGCCATTGACTGAAAACCGGGTCGACCTTGCCTTCATCAGTTAACGTCACTGAAACCATCCCTATTTCAAAGCAAGGACCTGGAGCAACGGAGCCCCCCAAAGCCTTTGCCAACAATTGCGACCCGAAACAGATCCCCAACACCGGAATGCCATTGTTCAGCGCCGCTTTGACGAATTGCATTTCCTCTGCAATCCAGGGATCAGAATCATTGACCGACATCGGCCCGCCCATAATCAACAGAAAATCCCCTGAATCTTGCGGGAGTTCTTCGGAAGGAACAAGAGTGCTTCGAACTGAATAACCTCGAACTTTGAGGCCTTGACGAAAGACCCCAGGCCCTTCAAAAGCCACATGCTGAAGACAGGTCGCGATTTTCATGTTCCGGTCATCGAAGATGACGGAGGGAAGATTGGATTAGGAAGGAAAAGACGACAAATCCGAATGGAAAAACGTGGGGGCATGGATAATCAGCATATTCCGGAAATTTTTATAACAATGCCCCTCTGCGTGAACACCATCCCTGCATTACAACACATGCCCATTGATAGCAAAACCATTGGCAAACACAGGTTGTTGCCCGTTTTTCTTATTGACACATTCAACCAAATGCCAAAACCGAAGCGGATTCACCTTCTTCTTACTGGCCACGATCAAACTGGTCCCTTCCAAGACTGTATTGAGCGCCAAGTCCGTTCGGAATCCGATATGTTTGCACATGGGGGAAATAAATTTTTCCACCGCTGCGATGACTTTGTTGCCATTACTAAAATGATTCAGCATAACAATCCTGCCTCCAGGCTTACACACCCGGATCATTTCATTGACGACCTTCCGATAATCTGGAACGGCCGTGACGACGTAGGCGGCCATCACAATGTCAAAGGTGTCATCAGGAAGCTGCATATTTCCCGCATCCATTGTCCTAAGTGTGACGTGCGATAATTTGAATTCGTCCACTCTCCGATGGGCATGCTCTAACATTCCCTCCGAGAGGTCAATCCCCAACACATCGCAATGGGAGGGATATAAGGGCAACGCCTCTCCAGTTCCGACTCCTACCTCTAAGACCTGACAACCAGGCTCAATAGACAATCCACGAACGGCAGATTCCCGAGACTGCTTAAAGGCTTTTCCGAACGTATGGTCGTACACCGAGGCATAGGCCGTGTAAACCCGTTCGACTTTCTTATTGTCCATACGTCCTCCCTAGTGGTGCCCTACTCAATCCACACCTCTTCGAAGACCATTGAATTATTAGCATCAAATTCGTTGAAACAGGGGATGATAAACGATGGCGAGAACCCAGATTTTTGTGCCGGCCTGGGAACGGCTCACCTACTTAACCTAAAGGGAAGCTAATCTACCGAAGTAGAAAGAGGGAGTCAACTATTGATCGCCACAAGTCTCTCATTTAAAAAAAATTCTGACCAACGAACCTCATATTTGACACGAGAGCCTGGCAAACACAAACACCACCCGGTACGATGCTACAAGGGATTGCAAACATTCAGAGGCTTCTCTACAATTCCGGCATTGTCTTTTCCCTTGGTATGTGTCATCGCTCTTAAGGAGATCCCACATGGGTATTGCCTTTTCATCGTTCCTTCGCCTCTCATTTTCCCTTTTCGTGTTTATGGGTCTGGGTGTCCTCAGCCTACCCTCTGTTTCATATGCGATTGATTTGTCTTTGAGTATGGAAGAAGCCAATAAAGCCCTCGCGGCGGGTCGCCAAACCATGGAAACCGCAGACTCCGTTGAAGATGTGGCGGCAGTGATGAAGGCCTCGGAAAAAATTGTTCGAGTCGGAGCGAATCCTGAAGTCGATCCCTGTGGGGCCCATGCTATTTTGCGAACTCGCCGTTATTGGTTAGGGTACTTCGGCCGTCGCGAAGCCGCAGAGTCCAAACGGAACAAACAAGACATTCGCATGCCAGAAGCCAAAATCCAAGAAATTTTGGACATGCCTTACCTCGAAGTGGAAGTACGATTGTGTGGCGAAGAGGAGTTTTTTGCCGAAGGGGCGGAAATAGCACTCCAACAAGGCAACCTCATGGTTCGCCCAGTGGATATTGGTCCTGCAGAACGTGGCCGAAAAAATCCTGGGCCCACCCCCAGCTTTCGTTCTCGTTTTACAGCGCGATTTGCCTATGCGGACTTTGACCCCCAAGCACCAGGTACATTTGCTGTTTTTTTCCCAGATGGCACCTTAATCAATATTCCAGCAGATTTCTCAACGATTCCTTAGGCTACGCCCCACGCATTTGGACACGATGATAGACCTCTGAGCTTAAGAAAAATCTTCTCCCCCTAGATCTTGGGGGAGGTCGGCCATTCCTTCGACTTCCCGCAACGTATACAAGCGGTGGTAGAGCCCGCGTTTTTCTAGCAATACCTCGTGTCGGCCTTCCTCAACAATCCTTCCTTTATGCAGCACAAGAATTCGATCGGCCCGCTGTATTGAAGAAAAACGGTGAGCAATCATCAAGGTTGTTCGCCCCTTCATGAGTTCGATTAACGCTTCCTGTACAAGCGATTCTGACTGACTATCCAACGCGGACGTGGCCTCATCAAGAATGAGGATCTTGGGATCTTTTAGCAAGGCCCGGGCAATGGCCACCCGTTGGCGTTGTCCACCAGATAGATTCACGCCCTTTTCCCCCAAAACCGTTTCATATCGTGCAGGTAGATCTTGAATAAATTCATGCGCATTAGCACGTTGACTAGCTTCAAGGATTTCAGCTTCGGAGGCATCCCAGCGGCCGTATCGAATATTGTCCATGATGGTGCCGCCAAACAAAAACGTGTCTTGAGGAACCAACGCGAGTTGACCATATAAACTGTCCAATTGAATGGCTCTTACGTCGTGGCCATCAATAAGCACTCGCCCCTTCGTGGGATCATAAAAACGATGCAGCAGATTAATAATCGTGGTTTTCCCGGCCCCAGTCGGCCCGACAAGTGCCACACATTCTCCAGCCTTAATTGAAAAAGACACGTATTCCAAGACGGGGGGGCGCTCTTCATAGGCGAATTGCACCTCATCAAACTGAACATCCCCACGAATCGGCACTAAAGACCGGGAATCTGGACTATCTTGAATATCAAACGGCGTATCCAGGAGTTCGAACACTCGAGTCATGGCGCCTTGAACTTCTTTCACTTGAGTAAAAATCCGCGCAGCCGATCCGAACGGCCCAATGAGAATTCCTGCAAACAGGACGAAAGCAAAGAGTTCACCGGGAGATAACTGCCCTTCAATGACCTGCTTGCCTCCATACCACAACACTCCAATCGCCATCACAAAGGTGAAAAAGGTAATGACCGGGACAAAGACTGCCAAGACGGCCGTTCGCTCCATGGTTGTGGCTAAAAGCCCTTCAATACCCAAACGAAACCTGGTTTCCTCTCGTTGACCTTGGACAAATGATTTCACCTCCCGAATACCTGAGACCACTTCTTCAATGAGCGTGGTCACCTGGGCGGTTTGGTCTTGAATTTTCATGGAAAGCGCTTTTAATCGCTTCCCAAAAATCCGCGCCACCAGTGCCAACAAAGGGAGAAGAATGAGAATCAGCAAACACAAGCGCCAATTCATCACCAAAAGAAAACCCACGCCGCCGATAATGGTAACCAAATGCTTGAGGGCATCCATGGGAGTTTCCGTGAGGAGATGTTGAATGACGCCCACATCGTTCATGAGACGGGAAATCAATTCCCCGGTGCGTCGCTTGGCAAAGAATTTGAGGGAGAGCCGATGCAGATGGGAAAACACATGCGTACGAAAATCAGCCATCACATGCTGAGAAGCCAAGGCGGTCATATAACTATGGCCCATCGACAACACACCTTGCCCAACCACTAGTGCGATAAACAGCCACACCATCGTGGTGAGTTGCTGAAGATCTTTTTGCACGGTGATCAAATCCCATAAAGATCCGGCCATTCTGATCAGGATCAGATTACAGGCCGCGACCCCCATAACGGCCACGCCGGCACAGGCCATCGTCAACATCTGAGGGCGAAGAAAAGGCAGAAACCGAGACCACTGATTCATATTGATTTCACACCGCTACGCGAACGAGAGATAAAAAAGATGTTTTTTTGTGAAATTACGTGCAACCACTCAAAAAGGGAAACCGGGCGGGAAACACAAATTGAACCGTCATTCGATTTGAACAACTGATTCAATTTGCATTTTATTGAGGGCAACAAAATCCGAATGCTGTGTGTCATCAATGACGACATCGGTCAAATTCAAAAAAATGACCGATTCATCATTTAACACATCGGAAATTCTGTTGCGCATCGGAGGAATAAGAAGTTCCCCGACGTAGGTAGAGAGTGAGGAACGTACCCGAATGCGAGTTTTTTTCCCCTGGGTCATGAACCTGCCCCCCTATCCCTGCTGCCAGATACAGTTAATTACGGCGTTTGGCGAATTTCATGCGGCGACGAAGTTTTTTATGTTTATGCTTACGCATCTTCTTCCGCCGCTTTTTGACCACACTCGACATAAAAATAGATTCCTGGGTTAAAGTATTATTACGCCACAAAACAACACAGCCACACGTACCGTAGTTCTCTTGAACAAATAAACCAAAAGAACAGCCGGTCTTCCTATCATGGGGCCAAGAAAAGTGTCAAGGAAAACAAAGTATCATACCCGCTCTTGCACCCAAGAGTCACCATCTTTCGTGAAATACTCTTGACCCTTTACCGTGCCCTTCTCCATTATAGGGCGTCATGAGGACTAATCCAATCACAAGCCTTGGGATATGGGCACTTCTCGTCGTATTCGGAGGGGTAAGCCTAGGGGGGACGGGTTGCTCAACAAAAACGCCAAAATATCCAGAAGATCATGCTCGATTTCAACGAGTAGTCCAAGCCATCAAAACACTCGAAACAGCTTATGTCAAGAAAGATATGACGGCTTTCCATGAACTCCTTTTGCCCTTGGAACAACTGGGAATATTAGAAGCCAAGGTACAGCAAGACTTTGAGAACTTTGCCACTATTCAGGTTGATCTCACGATTGATCGTCTGGTCATTAACGAGAGCAGCATTTCCGCGTTCATCTCCTGGCAAGGCACGTGGCAACGATCTGCCAAGGAGTCCCACGTCGAATCCAGAGGTCACGGCGTTCTTTTGTGGAGTGGCACGCAGGTCATTCTCCTTCGCGGGGTGGAAGGCGATCTGCCATTCGGCATCACGTCCCGCCTGAACCTCCCCTCTTAATGATTTCCTCTTCGCACTCGAACCACTCTCCATCCTAACAATGGCTTCTTTCTCTCCACAAACACTCATGAACGGTCAAATACGCTCGACAGACTTCCTTATTATTGGCGCAGGCGTAGCAGGGCTTCGGGCGGCACTGGAACTTTGCCGACACGGGCACGTCACCATGGTCGCGAAGGGAGGGCCACAAGAAAATAACTCGTTTTACGCCCAAGGGGGTGTCGCTGTGGCTCTGAGCGAAGAAGACGACGTCGACCTCCACTTCACTGATACCATTAAAGCCGGACATCAACTGTGCTCCCGTCCTGCCACGAAAATTTTAGTCGAAGAAGGCCCCTCCCGCATTCATGAACTCATTGAATGGGGCGCGAAATTTGACACCATCGACGGCAAGCTGGCCTTTACCAAAGAAGGCGCACATAGCCGCCACCGCGTTTTGCGAGCAGGCGGGGATGCCACCGGAAGTGAAATGGTTCGAGCCTTAAGTGCCAAAGCTCAAGACCTTAAAAACCTGACGTGGCTAGGGAATCATTTTGGAGTCGAGTTGTTGGTTCATGACGGTCGGTGTTGTGGAGCCATAGTCCTCAATGAACTGGCAGGAACCTGTCAAACCATTTTGGCTTCAGCTGTCCTTCTGGTGACTGGAGGAGCCGGGCAGGTCTACGCACGCACGACCAACCCGCCCAATGCCACTGGCGATGGCATCGCCATGGCTTTTCGATCCGGAGCCATTCTGGAAGATATGGAATTCGTCCAATTTCATCCCACCTCGTTGTATCTCCCATCGAGCCCTCCCTTCCTCCTTTCAGAAGCACTACGTGGCGAAGGAGGAATTCTCCGAAATAATCGATGTGAACGGTTTATGAAACACTATGATCGCCACCAAGAACTGGCACCACGAGACATCGTCTCTCGTGCGATTTGGGCAGAAATGCAACGCACTAAAGCCCGTCACGTCTATTTAGATGTCACGCATCTCGGCGCCACGTTTTTAAAAGAACGGTTCCCAACGATCTATTCCACCTGCCTACGATATGACATTGATATCACCGAGGAATGGATTCCAGTCTCACCTAGCGCGCATTATTTCATGGGTGGCGTCAAGACCGATCTCCACGGCACATCAAGCCTTCGCGGACTCTTTGCTGCCGGAGAAGCCGCCTGCTCAGGCGTCCATGGAGCCAATAGACTGGGAAGCAATTCATTATTGGAAGGATTGGTCTTTGGATTACGAGCCGCACAGGCTGCGGCTCACCATGCCACAACCTGTTCGCCCCCGGCAGGCCTTTCAAGCGCCTCGTACAAACGCCCTTCAACAGGGAAACGGAAGATGACCGAGCAGGACATTGAAAAGCTCAGAAATTCTCTGCGCCGTTTAATGTGGACCAAGGTTGGGCTCATACGAACAGCGGATTCTTTGCAGAAAGCCCTTGAGCAACTGCAACAATGGTGTCACAAGCTCCAAGTGCCTCCGTTCAACCGGACTGGACTAGAAACACAAAACATGATTCAGGTGGGGCTCTGTGTCACCGAAGCAGCTCTTTGGCGAACCAATAGTGTGGGGGCTCATTATCGCGAAGATTTTCCATTCTATAAAGGCTTGAAATGGAAAACACATAGCCGATGTCAACTAAAAATTGAAAAGGGGAAAGTGAGAAGCGAGAGTGAAGCAACATTATGACCCGAACTTCTTCCCCACTCTATACTCCTTGCTTTTCACCTCTCCCTTTTCACTTCAGGCACTACGCATCCAAGGCTGTTAAGCAAGGGCCCAAATACCGATCAAGATTCTCTTGAAACCCCTTTTCAAGCTCACCCGTCAGTAAGCCTCTCTTCCCCTGCCCAATCAGACAATCCCCAATTTTCGAGACAGCCATAATTTCAATTCCGGTATTAGTTATAAAGCACTCATCGGCCTGAAGTACGTGCTCCATCGTAAAACGTCCCTCTTCAATTTTCAGGCCTTGCTCATTGGCTAATTCCAACACCACCTCCCGGGTAATACCTTCCAAAATTCCACATGCCACTGCCGGAGTATATAAGCGCTGATTCTTGATGAAAAAAATATTGCTGGTTGTGCATTCC
>QJYE01000089.1 GCA_003235785.1 Nitrospirota bacterium | reverse complement strand
GTAATAAGGGAGCACTCGGGCGGCCGTATCTTTGAGACTTTCACCACCTGGAGGCGGCACATCAAAGCTCCGGCGCCAGATTTTGACTTGTTCATCCCCGAATTTTTTTGCAGTTTCTGCTTTATTCAACCCTTGCAACTCCCCATACATCCGCTCATTTAACGCCACATCTTCCTTAATAGGAATCCCGGTCTGCCCAATAGTTTCCAGCACAATTCTTAACGTATGTTGCGCTCGCATCAGCACGGAGGTAAATGCACAATCAAAGTGAAAGGATCGGAGTTTTTCCCCTGCAGCCCTTGCCTCTTCCTCCCCTTTCGCGGTTAACGGAACATCCACCCACCCGGTAAATCGATTTTCCAGATTCCACTGCGATTCACCATGACGTATCAACACCAGTTGCGGCATCCTTTTTCCTCCTTATTGGCCAATTACGTATTTCAGCGGTATTCACGTCTTCAACCATGCGATGTCGTGGATCTCGTCATTGACGAGACCACGTCCTTCTCTACCCACAGCAAATTTTTCCATAGTCCATCCACCGGTCATCTCCCGGAGGCCTACTTGCTTTGCCGTTCAATGAGTTCGTACCATGGGCACAGATTTCTGCTCCGTATCGACCTATCATGACTTCAAATTCCATCAAATGGCAACAATTCGCCGACTGGTGGACAGCTTTGGCCCAACGACATCACGTCGCCGAACGAACTGAACAATTTTTTCGGCAAGGCTTGGGACCCAACCAGGTCCTCGATCGCGCGGCGCAGGAAGGCGGCGACCTGGATTACCTGCTCTTCACCCTCATTCGTCATTGGATTCCTCCGGTCCTTCCGCCAGAAGGACAGGGAAGGACCGCAAAGCATGACTCCGATTATTGGGTGGAATCGTCACAAATATTAAAAACCGCCGTGGCTCGGCTCCGGGAATTGAAACCCGTGATTGATATGCTCACTTCCCCCAACCCCCTCAATGATTCCCCTTCCCATCAATCGCCACAAGGAACACAAGTAGAAGTGGAATTGGCGAATATGGTGGAAGGGATTGCGGAAGTGGTCGGCAACTATGGTGGGCCAGACTATACCTCCATTGTCAAAAACTTTGACCCCATTCCACTTCGACAAACCCAGCCGTTTAAACATAATAAAAAACATAGCGCAGAATTATGGGTGGTCTTTTTATTGCGCGAACATTTCCGAAGTCTGGGATTAGGGAAAGACCGCACCTGGAAATTTCTCGCTGAATTAGTGGCCACGGCAAATGTCTTTCATCCGGATGAAGAACCCGCGACTCCTGAAGCACTCAAGTCCTGGTGGACAAAGAATTGGCCGCGAACCTATACACTCTTGACGGAAAAGGGTGAACAGGGTGATGCCAGGCACACGGCCTATCAATCCGATTATGAATGGTTCCAAGCCTGGTTCAATTGGCAAACCTCCACAACCGCTCAACCCTCTCCATCATCAGGCTCAACCATCACTGATGGCCTTTAAAAAAATTTAGGGGTGGGCCGTTCTTCTGTGCCCTCTAAAAGATCCCCTTCAAGCGGACCCTGAGAGACTGCAGCCACCAACAGTCCGAGCATAAAGACATGTAAGGCGGCTCCCAACCACAAAACATAGGGTTGCACCCCCCCTTCTTCACGAACCAACTGCGCACGCTCAGTCTCGTCCAAATTCGGAATCGCCATGATACGCTGAAGCTTGTCTTTGACATGCCAAAAATAGAGGTAGTTCGCACTACCACCTGCTAAAACCCGGGAAACAATTCCCACAGTCATATCCCCAGTGAGAAAAATCGCCACGGCTGGAGCCACGGCATACAACAACGCAAACATGTACATCTTTCGGTAGAGAAACCACAGGAAAGAATCAAAGCAGGCGGCGGGCCAGTTCCAACTTAACGCAAAGCGAGGACCATTCGGAGTTTCAAGATTAGCAAATTTTTCCTTGTAATAAAGAAACGCCGGACGCCACGTCCACCCTGTTTTCAAAGAAAACTGCAGTGATTTGTTAGGCCCAATAAACGTTTCCCATAATTGGAGTGCCGTGGGCGTTGATGCCGAGGGTGGAGACTCCCGTTCTGGTTCGGCAAAATGCTTGACAAGCACTTGCCCGCATTGGGAGCAAAAATTGGCGTCGTTGGGGTTATCTTGTGAGCAGGAAGGACAGGCAGGCATTGTGACCGTTTATAGCATCCCCACCATATTCAGACAAGATCGAAGGCAATTCTCAGACTTCAGCGGTTGATTTCTTTTGCCTCTCTCACTACCAAGAACTGACTGACCAAGACACCTTGTCACTTACTCATACGGCTGGATGATACCCCTCACTCGATATTCTTGATCCAATGCATCATAAACCTGGCGCTTCCACACCACCAAGGGAAGAGACGCATCAAGCGTTCCCTGACGATCCCAAGAGACCCCGCAATGCCGGCAGTGCACAGGAACCATGGCCGAATGTTTATCCCGAACACGTCCAACGGCTTTTTTTAAACACACCGGACAAAATGGACCTTGGAGCAGGGAATCGATGAGAGGATCCTCAACATCTTCTACTCTTATGATTCCGAGGTTACCCCAAAGCGCATCGCTGAGGGTGACGCGAAGACCCGCACGGACAATGGAACGTGGACCCTGAACGCGGCCGGTTACTGAGGACGGCTGAGGAACATCCGACCTTTCCAGATTGGGCAACCGACGCTCAATATCTTTGGGAACATGTTCTGGCCGATTGGAAACTGTTGCCGTCGCTTCTATCTTCGCTAATATAGACTCCCAGTGTTGCTCAAGGCCCTGAAGTTGTTTGTGAATCTTTGTCAACTCATCTCGGCTCACAATGCCCAGGGCTAATCGAATACGTTCACAAACCTTTTCCCTGAAAGGGTGAAAGGATCTCTCATCTTTCCACCAAATCCACAGGGCAGAGGCCAGGACGAAAGCCGCAGTCATGAAAACAAAATTCATCACATCCATGCACGTCACACCTTTTCACGAAGGTCGATTGGAGATCAATGCAGACAATTTAGATATACCTACATCAACACCTTACCAAGGGCTGGTTATAGCATACATCCATGAATGCTCAGGGGCCCCTGAGCTGATCCTCTATCTTGGGGACTGGACCCAACTAGGCATATTCGCTATGGTTTCTTGAAGTTTACCGGCATACCATGATAGTTCTGTCTATCATGCCATACTCTGTTATTCGCGTCTCGGAATTGATCCATGTCAGAGCGTGAAGACCAGTCACCCCAGCCAGTTTCGGCTATCACCGACTTGGAAGAAGATCGCGCGCGCCTCCTCGATGCCCACCGGACCTGGAAGCGAACGCAACCCTCGGTGATTCCCACTCGCTCACCGGGTGAAAACCATCAAATTGGTCCATCGCCCCTACCCACGCTTCAAGATTTTTTTCAGGTTGACCGGCGCGAAGCGGATTTTCGCCACCAGGATCTGCGGAATGCCAATTTTCAAGAAGCCTATTTACCAGGAGCAGACTTTGAAGGCGCTGATTTGCGGGGCGCGAATTTTCAGGGGGCCAACTTGCGAAGTGCCCGATTCCACCGCAGCCAACTGGCTTGGGCAAATTTCTCACAAGCTGATCTGATTTGGGCCGATTTTCAACAAGCAGAACTCACCGGCACATCCTTTCAATGCACCACTTTACGCGGAGCCACCTTCGTTGGCGCACAGGCCCACGGAACAGATTTCTCGTCAGCGGATTGCTCCTGGGCTGATTTTCAGGAAGCCGATGCGAGTGAGGCCAATTTCCATGGAACCAACCTTAATGGAACAACATTTTTGAATGCCAAACTATCCACCACCCACTTTGAAGAAAGGCAAGGGCTACAGCAAACAAGGCCCCCTCAAGATCCTAACTCTTCGAACGACGACCTGTTTGACTCAAAGTGAGAGGTGAATAGTAAGGAGTCAGGAGTGCGAGAGAAAACCCACCCACAGAAAAGTTCGTTTCCCTCTTGCCCTACCCCTCAATATTCTGAGCCTCTTATTCTGAACCCACTCCTAACGACTCTCTTACCTACCCCATCTTAGGCTGAACCTGCCAATTGAAAATATGTTCGCAATGTTTGATTACGTTGAGGTTCCCGTAATTTGGCTAAGGCACGCTCCTCAATTTGTCGAATTCGCTCCCGTGTGACCGAAAATTCTTGGCCAATTTCCTCTAATGTAGCATCTTCCAATTCCCCGATGCCAAAACGCCGTCGGATAATATGGGCTTCTCGAGGTGTGAGGGTTTGCAATAACATCGTGACCTTTTCCTGCAGATCCATCCGTTCGGCGGAATAGAATGGAGACACAGCAGCCGTGTCTTCGAGGACATCGGATAGATGCGCATTCTCATCGTCGCCCACAGGGGTCTCAAGAGAAAGAGCCCCTTTTGTAACATCCAACAGTGAGGCAAGTTTCTCCGGGGACAAGTCTAAAATTTTTCCCAGCTCTTCTAATCGTGGCTCTCGCCCTAACTGTACAGCCAACCGATCCCACGAGCGTCGAACTTTGGTCATCGCATCACACACATGAACCGGGACTCTGACGGTTCGAGATTGATCCGCCAAGGCTCGAGTGATGGCTTGTCGAATCCACCAGGTGGCATACGTGCTGAATTTAAATCCGCGCTGATACTCGAAACGATCAACAGCACGCATCAACCCGATATTACCTTCCTGAATGAGATCTAACAGATCAAGCCCACGGTTGATATACCGCTTGGCCACGCTGACCACGAGCCGTAAATTAGCCTCTAACATCGCCTGTTTGGCGAAATGAACGCATGTCTTCGCTCGCTCTAACTGTCTGGCTCGTATCAGAAAATGGGCAAACGGCATGTACAGCACATGTTCCTCCAAATACTTCAGGTGTTCCAGAGCTTCTTGGCGCACACGGAGTTGGGCCATATCCTGGGACACCGGCTCATGAACCATCATGACAAAGGCTTCGCGGCTCAGGTCTTTTTTCTGAAGTCCTATTTGGCAAATATCCTCCTGAGACACCCCCATCCGCTCCAAGACGTCTTTTAGTTGCTCATCAATAGCTTGGATTCGATTCTCGATTTGATGATAAAACCTTGGATGCCAATTCACCGTCGCCAAGTTCTTTAAGAATCGCTTTTGCCCTGCGGAATGTTTCTTCTGACTGGAAAGAGATCTGTGAGAAATCGAATGTTCCGCGTCTCCATCAAGCAGGGATTGTATGCAGTGACACAGCTCATCAAGCTGTTGCAAGACTCGTTGTCGGAACTCTTCATCCTCCTCCTGGGCATCCTGAACTTCAGTCTGTTCAGTTTCCCCATCTTCCTCCAATGCCACCTCTTTATCCTTTTGAAAGAGATGCTTGGCCAAGACTTCTTCACGACTCAGACGCATCCGTTGTTCTTTCAAAAATTCTAATGTCATTGGCAAGACGAACAGCGCTTCCGACATATGCTCCCTGGCTTCCTCAATTTTTTTACACAGGGTCACTTCCCCGGCACGGTCCAACAAATCCACCTGTCCAATTTCTTTTAAATACAATGGAAGCTGCCTATCTGGTATCACAGCCGTACTTTCGGCACTCCGCTCCACTTGAGGAGAACGCGGCAACGCATTCTGCGATTTTTTCGAAGGGTTAATCGATCCATTCCACGAAATCTTTTGTGAGGAAACCGCTACGCTCATTCCTGTCTCCCTTCTGTTCATGGTTCTATAATCCCTGAACTGTCCTGCATGCCCAGCCGGCATCAACATCTCCCGAACATTCATGCTCGCGTTCTACGAGGATGAGCAAAGGAAGTGCCAACACAGCCTTTTCCTTCAATACGAAGAATTACTTTCTGTTGCAGCATGCTGTTGCAGATTATTTGACCGAACAAACACGATCAGGGGTGGCAGGTCGAGGAAAATCGTCGAATTGATTAACGGCAGGCACATACAATCATGAACAATGAGGTTGTACCGCTTTTAATGCATGGGTTTCTGTCGCTTTTCTTTCTAACGATCTGTTAGCGGAATCGACAATACCCCAATAGAACCAATTGGCAGAAACAAATTTCAACTGTTGTCTTTGCCAAGAATTCGGTTATTCTTGGATTCACAATATGATTTTGTTACAGTTCTCCCCTTTTTTATGAAATTTTGTCACGTTCCCCCGAAGGGTTGATGTACGAATATGAGATGCCAAATTTTCCACGTTTCTAGGGCCATATGAACCCCCTCCCTGAAACCCATCAGCCAGAACGCTTTTCTTGCCAAACCAAAAGCCCGTCCCGATGGAGCATGTTGATTCTGTGCCTGGCACTAGGTCTTTGTGGATGCGCAGGGAACGATCGAACAACCAAGACTCTGGGAAATTTTGAGAAAGGGGCAGAGCCGACATTCGTGGAGTCAGCCGAAGGGGCACTAGATGAGGAGCCGGGGCTTGATGCTGAACTTGTGGATCCCTTTGATGAATCACCTCACGAAGCCCAGATGGAGGAATATGACCCGATAGAACCGGTGAACTCTGCAATCTTTGAATTCAATTACCGGTTCGATAAATACCTCCTCAAACCGGTGGCGAAAGTCTATAATTTTTTCGTCCCACCAGATGTCCAGCAAAGCATTGTCAATGTCTTTCAAAATGCCCGGTTTGTTCCTCGATTCTTCAACAACCTGTTGCAAGCCAAATTCCGTGGCGCTGGTATTGAAATGAGCCGGTTTCTCATCAATAGCACGCTTGGAGTCGGAGGCTTGTTTGATCCGGCAGGAATTATGTTTGAACTGAAAACTCCCTCAGAGGACTTAGGTCAAACATTGGGAACCTATGGCGTGGGGCCAGGGCCCTTCCTGATGATTCCTTTTTTTGGACCTTTCACCTTGAGAGATGGAATAGGGTTTATCGGAGACAGCCTTCTTGACCCCTTTAATTGGTTTATTCTCCCCTTTGTAAAAACTAATAGCATCCCCCAGCTGATTCAGGACCGTTCAGACATTAGAATCATTAGATTTGGACTTACGGGCGGAGAAGCGGTCAATCTCCGATCCCTATCCCTTGAAACATTTCAAGGGGTGGAGGAAGGAACACTTGATTTATATGGCGCCATCCGAAACGGGTACCTGCAACAACGGAAAAATGCGATTCAAGAATAGCGCCCCCTCGATCTCCTGATATCGCCAGACCATACTGAGCTCTCGACAGCCGTCCCCCACTACCCCTTGCGTTTGACAAGCATCCGTATCATGTCACCTTTCAAGACAGAAACCCAAGAAGCGGGTATGATAAGAGAGGTCCGTCCCCAAAGTACGGCTTCTCTGTAAAATTTTCACTCATAGACTATCCTGGGACCTCGCCCATAAGATGTTGCCAACACCTCCGTCCTCTCCCTCCTCCCATACCACTAACAGTAACTTGTTATTGACGGCCGCAGCATTTGTCATTGTCGTGGCCGGGATGCGTGCAGCTGAGCCAATTTTAGTGCCGATGCTAATTGCCGGATTTTTAGCCATTCTTAGCACCTCCCCCGTATTTTGGCTCAGAGAAAAAGGCATTCCGGCACCAGCCGCCTTGTTTCTGGTAATCCTGGGAGTTCTCAGCCTGGGCTTTGGGTTTATTCTCCTTATTGGAACATCCTTAGAAGACTTTTCCAACGCGATTCCTCGCTATCAAGCACGACTCACACAAGCCATGGAGCCACTCCTTCAATGGATACAAGGCCTGGGCTTTCAACTGAATGAAGACCTGCTCCTGAAATCCATCGATCCCGGCGCGTCCATGCGCATGGTTGGGCACATGCTCTCAGGGTTAGGCGGAATTCTGACCAATTCGTTTCTCATTATGTTGACCGTCATTTTCATTTTGCTGGAAGCCTCCAGCTTTCAACAGAAAGTCCGTGCCGCTTTTGGGGACCCGAAAGGAACATTAGCCCAATTCAGCAAAATCACGGACGCCGTCAATAACTATCTGGCTATCAAAACTCTTGTCAGCCTCGGCACAGGCATCATTGTCGCCACCTGGGTCAGCATATTAGGAATCGACTTTCCTGTTATTTGGGGCTTGTTGGCATTTTTGTTGAATTTTATTCCCAACTTAGGATCCATCATCGCCGCCGTCCCACCAATGCTGTTGGGTTTTATTCAATTCGGTCTCGGACGCGCAATCTTGGTGGGCCTGGGCTATGGAGTGGTGAATGTCATATTCGGCAACGTGGTGGAACCCAAATTAATGGGGCGGAAGCTTGGACTTTCCACATTAGTGGTTTTTCTTTCATTGGTCTTTTGGGGATGGATCTGGGGACCTGTGGGTATGCTCATGTCGGTGCCGATGACCATGGTGGTCAAGATTGTCTTAGAAAGCAATCCATCCACACATTGGCTCAGTATTTTGTTAGATTCCGAATCCTCTATTGCCAGAGCGGCGAAACCCCCAAAATCCATCTCCTCGCAAGAGCCCCCTTCCTCTTCCATAACATCCGAAACGGATTTTCCGCCAAAAACCGATTAATCCTGTAGGCTCTCTCCCCATTTATTTCCATCACATCTCTCCAGTACCATGGGAGCCCCTTGCTAGGGGAAAATCAATGCTTGCTCATCGTTCCATCGCCCCCATAAACGAAACAGAATTGTCCAAAGTCTTGCTTGTACAAGCGTTGGAAGAATGCGACCCCCACGGACGTCACCTTCCCCTCTCCACACGGCATCATGCGACACAGCAGGCCCGGGCAACAAAGCCTTCATCCGATCATTCGTCTGAAGGAATTTTGTCTTTTCTCAAAACACGCACCGAAATCATGTGGGCCTTTTTGAATAAGACCTTTCCTGCCCTTGCACAATCCTGCGACCGCTTGAACGTAGATATTCCCACTGCTCTAGTGGCGATCCCCACCTTAGGGGCCGGATTTCTCATCAACGGGCTTGGAGAATCGCAACGGATCAATTTACTTAACTTTCCCCTGCTCCTCTTGCTTCTATGGAATTGTGGGATCTACCTGTCCACCGCACTGATGCCAATATTTAAAACCTCCGTGAAGACACCATGGCTAAACACGGCAGCCACGCAACTATCCAAATTAGCCGGAATCTGGAGACAACATTCCTGGCCGTCAAAGAGCCTTTCCGATCCTTCAACAATCTCCTGGATCCAAGATGCCACAACACGATTCATGACCCTGTGGTGGCCTCACGTGCAATCGGCATGGACCCAACGCCTTCGTCAGCTCCTTCATCTGGGAGCCGCATGCATGGCTATCGGTATTATTCTGGGTATGTATATCCGAGGACTGGCGTTCGATTACC
>QJYE01000009.1 GCA_003235785.1 Nitrospirota bacterium | reverse complement strand
ATTCATCGCAACCTTCGTCTATTGTCTCATCATATTAGGAGCTATTCGTGAGAATGAGGCTCAAGTTTTTGTTCCCCAGATTTCAATCGCCGTCGCAATGTTCCTTACGCTCACCAGCCTTGGAGTATTTATCTTTTTCATCCATCACATTTCTATATCCATACATGCGGAAAATGTCATTACAGATGTGAGCAAAGATTTAGAAAAGTCCATCAATAATTTATTCCCGGAAAAAATAGGGGAGGGCAAAGCAGAGCCAGAACTCTCTTTGGAATCACGCCTTCCCCCAAATTTTGAAGAGGAGGCCTATTCACTTATCTCACCAGCCAGTGGGTACATTCAGGCCATTGCCCAGAAGGAAATCATCGCGGTGGCGCAAAAGCAGGATATACTTATTTATCTGAAACATCGTCCAGGTGATTTTATTATGGCCGGAGAAGTTCTCGCGAGCGTTTGGCCGCCTCACAAAATCGAAGACTCGCTTCTTGAAACGATCTCAGACACCTTTCTCATCGGAAGTCAGCGAACAGAAGAACAGGACGTCGAGTTCGCCATTCACCAACTGGTGGAATTGGCCTTACGAGCTCTGTCTCCCGGTATTAATGATCCGTTCACGGCTATTGTCTGTATCGATAGACTCGGAGCATGTATCGGCCTGCTTGCGGAGCGCACTTTTCCCTCTTCCTACCGGTATGATTCCAATCACCAATTACGAGTGATTGGCCACCCGATTACTATGGAAGGTATTTTCAACGCGGCATTCAATCAAATCCGACAATATGGGGGTTCATGTGTGGCGGTCGGTCTACGATTATTAGAAACGTTTGGGGTTCTGGCTTCGATCACAGACAACCCGATGGTGCATAAAGCCATAAAGCAACATGCTGAAATGGTCAAAGAGGAAATGTTTAGACATTGCAAAGAGGGCGGAGATCGAAGGGAAGTGGAAACGCGGTATAACTCCGTTCAAAAACATCTCCTGCAATTGTAAGCGCCTTAACCCTCCAAGTGCCGCTTGCTTTTTTTAATTTTGGATATGGGGTCAGGCATGAGTATTGACTTTTGGGAGACGCTTTGCACCTCTGATTTGCAACCAGGCTACTTGAAGACGGGATGCTTGCTAACATGCGGGAGATTGCTGAGCCCTTCGCCCTGGCTCAGGATAGACTTCGTCGAATGGATCAGGATGACAATGGGGGAATGTCTTGGGATGACAAAGGAGTGCAAGTCGAATCCTGGCTGTGCGAGTTCGCCGTATGCTGAGAGAGTGTGTGAAGGTGCAGACGTTTCATTTACATGTGACTAGAGTTTGCCTTCCAGCAGACTTCGAAGATCTTCCATGCGCTTTCGGTTCACTCCGAAATCGTAGTGGCCGCTGCGTGCAGCTGAACGGAAATGAATGGTGTGGGTGGCTTCATCAAAATGGAACTCGACATCATCCACAAATTGAAACAGAAAACTTCTGACTTCGAAATAAAGAGAAGCCTCATTTTCCTTGACCAGTTTAGTGCCTGGGAATTCACTAAAGATCTGAATCAGCAGCGCTTTGGCTTTATATAGGGGGATCTCGAAGTGATAGGGCGCGATAGCTTGGCTTTCCTCGATCGCCATCGTGGACACACAGTTGGGACTGGTGGGGCACGCCGCGAGGTAATTATCCTTCACCATAATTTCCTCCGCTGTGGCTTCATGGGCCATAGCGGCCAGGAGTATCAGGGACAGAAGAATCGTGTTCTGAGAAAACCATATCGTCATGAGGCCATTCCCCCTCTCACCGTATTTAGAGTTTTTCGAAGGCCCTCTCATCGTCGTTCGGGTGTCCGTCCGACAGAGCCATGGCCTCCTTGGTCGTTAGTAAATGATGGGGGGGCGCTTCTCATTGATGACGAGCATCAATCGGCTTGGTTGAAGAGGACGCTCGGGATCCCGCGTGTAGTGCGAAAAGTCCTCCGACAATTCAACCTGGCTGAGCGGGAGGGAAAGGTGTTGTTTCATATGTGTCACATGCGTCTCAATGGAGAGGTCCACCAATCGCTCGGTGCAGCCCGTGACTTCGGCGTTCAGGTCTGGTGCGTCAAGGAAATGCACCGTGATCCTTTCTTCGGGGTCAATCCATGGACGGATGAGTTTCTCTTTTTCCGCGTTCGTCATATGCTCTCCTTCTTTTCAGTTGTTTAAGAAATATTTCGCCCGGAGGGCCATCTCAAACGGGATGTCCTTCCTCTCCTGTTCGGCCCGTCTAACTCCAGGTCTCAGGCCTGAGATTTTACCGGTACGACCTAAAATACCAGAGGCGGGCGCAATAATAAAATCACGATGATGTAGGGCGATTTTCCCCTGATGTCATTACCGTTTTCTTTTATGCTCCTGGATGTTGAGTATGAGGTCGTAGGCGGTGCTTCTGCGCGGGTGCGGCGGGGCACAGATCCTTCGCGGGCCCTTGTCTTGAGCAATGTCGAATGGATCAGGATGGCAATTTTAGATGGAGAACGGAGAGACGATGGTTGCCTGCTACCTGCCTGTAGGAATGAAGGAAGAAGGGAAGATGGATTCCCGATTGAATATGTCGGGAATGACGGAGGGGAGGAAGATGGATGCCAGATAATTTCTGTCGGGCATGACGACTCAATGTAGGGGGAGAGCCGGAAGAGAGATTTTGCTGAGACGTGGGTGGTCCACCTGGGCCCTTCGGCTTTGCTCAGGATAGACTTCGTCTAATGGTTGAGTTTGAGACCATTGACGAGCCGTCCGTCTTCCTTTTTCCGCTATGACAGTGAATGCATGCGGATCCCTGCTCATGTCCAGGTCTGCGTGGGTAAGTAGTTGAAGCACACGAGTGGTGCCGCGGAAGCCTTTTACGC
>QJYE01000014.1 GCA_003235785.1 Nitrospirota bacterium | reverse complement strand
GTGCTCCCCAAGCTGGCCGCTCCGGTCAGGGCATCTACCTGCCGTTGCCTGGAATTGGAGTCTTCTCCTCTTTCAATCCAATTGTGAATACCCAAGTTCTTGAGCCAGGCCCCTTGCGAAGTCCAACCGGCACACTCCAGCCCTAATGAGTTGGCCTCAGAAATGACTGCGGTAAAATCGACATCGGCGGTTAGATCTTGTTGGCCAACTGCAAAAAATGGGTCATGAATCTGTTGTTGGTGGTAATAGGAACGCAAGGTCCCATTGCGATGATGATATGAATAGATATTTGAGGCCTTGTCACCATAGTCAATAAAAATGATATACCCTGGCTTCACCACCCGTTCGAGGTCCTGGAGAAATGGCTTCAGTTCTAAACAGAGTTCTGCAATATGCCCACGCCCAAGATGGATATGTTCTTCCTGTAATCGTTGCAGTAACTTTTGATTTGATACTGCACCTGGTCGCTCACAAAATTCCCCGTCTTCATCCAGCTCCACAAATAGTTCATGCACTCCCTCGTCTCCCATTCCCATCATACGGTGGACCGGGAAGGCATCTAACACTTCATTGCCAAACACCACTGTTGGGGCCGGCGTCAGTCCTTGCAATGTCTCTACAACCTTCAATCCTTTTTCAGCCTGCTTTGCTCGTAACCCAGAACTCGTTTCAAGCACCACATATTCGTGAGGAATAGAAAGGTATGAAACAATACATGCGCCTAATTGACCCGTTCCTCCCCCGAGTTCCAGAATTCGAAGGGATCCACCGATCACTTTAGCTGCCTGTGTCATGGCTTCTGCCACCGCAAAACCAAAAGCCGGAAATTTGGCATTGGTGTCAAACGGCCCTACAGGACTGCCAATGGAAGGCGCCTTGGTATAGAACCCATGCGTCTCATGAAAAAGCGCAGCCGACATAAAGTCTCGAAAGGTCATGGGACCTTCCGTGCGGATTTGATCCTTTAAAATGCGGGCTAGCTCAGTCTGAATTCGTTGCAAGATACGAAGTTCCTGAATCGGTGATAGGCTTCAACGGATTCTTATCTTTTCTTTCCTGGAAAAAAGACAAAAAAAGGGTGCCAAAACTGGCACCCTTTTTTCTCACCGCTAAAAAACCGAATTTCTTATTTAATGACGGTTGAAGTCGCCCCAGCTGGATTCGGATTAACTTTGTTGAGCGGCCCTTCAACTTCTGGTAACCGACCAGCACCCATGGATTTTTCGATCCGTGCCCGATTGGGATCAGTGACCTCATTCATGGCTGCGCTGTCTTGAGATAATTGAGAGGCTTGCAAGGTGGCCACGCCGACTGCATTTGTCTGTCCAGGATCATTGGCCGTTGCTTGGCCGGTGGCAGGAGATTTTCCTTTTGCTGGGTATCCTGGATGGTTGGGTAACAACCCTGGATTGGCGAAGGCCATGGATAGGGCAAAACAGCTCGCACCTACCGTCCCAAGAATAATTCCAATCGCTTTCATAAGACCGCTCCTTTGTTAGTTATAACGGGTTAACAATAGAAAAGGGTCACAGTTTATTCATGTGCTCTTCAAGGTTCAATAGAGAGCGGAATCTTAGGCAGATTCGACGGTGGTGTCAAGTCTGTAGGCAAAAAGGTCTAAGAATCAGGCCTCCATCTGCTACACTCCTCCCCCACGTGGTGGTCCAACCGGCCGGCGAGGGCGATAGGGAGTACGAGGCTTCGGAGCCGGCATCAAAATGGTCACCGTCGTTCCCTTATCAGGCTCACTCGCTATCCGAATCTTTCCTTGATGCTCTTCCACGACTTTTTTCACCGTTGCCAGACCTAATCCAGTTCCTGAACGTTTGGTTGTGAAATAGGGCTCGAAAACTTTATCCACAAGCTCTTCAGGAATCGGCACCCCATCATTCGCAATTACAATTTGCAGCTCAGGTTTTCGTGCCCGAGTCAGCATCACTTCAACGCGTAAATGGCCACCGGGAGACATGGCTTCAATCGCATTCTTGAAAATACAGAGAAACACATGCTGCATTTTCGCTTCGTCCCATCGAACTTGAGCTAAACGGGCTGGAATCTTTTTGAGCACCTCAATGCGATTCACTCGCAAATCCGTGGACACCAGAGAAAAGGCTTCATCTAATAAATCCTGAACTCTGCACATTTTTCGATCCAGTTCCAACGGTTTGGCAAAATCCAGAATCTCATTCAGAACCGTTTCCATCCGAATCATATCCCGCATGGCATTTTCCACACGGGTCTGCGAATCAAAATCCAGTTCGGCGTCCGTCGTAATTTCTTCTAACTGGGCACGAATAAACCCGATAGGCTCACGGATTTCCGTGGCGAGAAACGAGCTCACCTCGTGAAGGGCTGCCCTCCGCTCTTCTTTTCGTACATCGCCTTCAGGAGGCACAGGAAGCGGCTGTCCTTTCACGGCTGGCTGCTCCGGCTGAACAGGAGCCGGATCCAATACCGAGAGACGACACGAAGGATCTTCAAATAATTCCAACAGTTTGGCAGTTACCGCTTCAAGATTCTTCAGATCACCGCCATTATGGTCAAATTGGTTAGGATTTTTTGAGGCCAGGGTTAAGGTGCCTGCTACTCGTCCCCGAACAAAAAACGGCACAACAATCGTGGACACAAATTTGTCCTTATACAATTGCTTGTAATCATGAAATCGCCCTTGGGTCGACGCCAAATTATTATCACTTCTGGCCTTTCGATGACGAACAGACCAGCCTGAAGCGGAATCATCCAAAGAGAGTTGTTGTCCTGGACTCAGATCACGTTTTTGAGTGCCATAGACGCCTAAGACTTCCAGGGAAGCCGCCAGTGGGTCATAAATTGTCACCCATCCACGGTCAAAGGATACCTCCCCATTGCCTTCCGTTAAAATAGTGGCAATACGCTCTTGCACATCCGCATTCGTATACGTTCGGGCCACATCGACAGGGGCTTCGCTAACGGGAAGGGCAATCGGTTCATTGCCCACAACCGGGTTCCCCAAAATCACTGATGACCCAAAAAGCCCCGCTTTTTTCAACTCTCCTGTAATGAAATTCACATTCGTCGAGAGTGTCGTTTTTTCCCGCTTCGTTAACGCCACATTTTCCCGCCTGGCTAACACCAACGTCCCATAGACACGCGCACCAAATTTCAACGGAATGGCGAGGGCCACCTTACTTCCAGGTGTCACCATTCGTATCCGAAGCACATTATTTAACTCATTCTCTCCCGTCGCATTTCGCGGACTGACACTTTTCAATTCTTCTAACGACAAGGCCCGGAGAATCGCTCGAATTTCTCGCGGCGAAAACCCTCGGGAGACCTGCTCAATAAGCGGTCCACCCTCATTCGTCATAATGGCTACCAAGGCCGCCTCCATGCCAACCTCATTCACAGCAGAAGTCAGAATTTTTTGGAGGGTACTTTGCTGTTTACTGGGCACGGTCGATTCAAGTCGGTTGGCCATGCATATACGTCCTCTCTGTTACCTGGAGATGTTTAGATTCTATAGATTTGAAGATGCGCAACGTCTTACTATTCTCTTCCTCACTCGGACACTGCTTGGTTGTCCGGATTTCCTAACCGGATTTCATAGATAGAAGACATGTCGCATTCTTCCATTAATTGATATGTCGAATTTTTCGCCCTGATTGCGAATAGGTCACGGTCTCAATACGGCCTTGGTCTGAAATCCAGATATTGAGTATAGCGCTGATCACACTAATAAAAATCGCACCACCGACTGCCGGCCAAAACCCGGAGACGATAAAGCCCTTCACAAGCGCTCCGACCAAATAGAGCAAGAAGGCGTTAATTAACACCATGAAGAAGCCTAATGTCACCAGAATAAACGGGACAGACAACAGGTAAAGAACCGGTCGTATAATGGCGTTTAACAACGACAGAATCACGACCGCCGCAACCCCTGACCCAAAGCTTCGTATTTCAATGCCTGGAATGACTTGACTCGCCAGCAATACCGCCAAGCCGGTAATCACGCATCGAATTAAAAATCCTCTCATAGGCACATCATACCGACCTTTTGGTCACAGCCTCAAGCGACGGCAGACCATGGAGTAGAATCTCTTCTCAACGCCCATACTGGTACTGTTGAAAACAAATGTCCCACCTTATCAGGATGAAATAAGCACGGCGACGTTCCCGGCCTTCGCGCTCGCCGCTGAAGCCAGCTTTGGCGCGCAAGCGGCCGTAGCGGCTCCCAGCCTTCGTAGCCGAAGCTACTTCGGCGGAGTAGGCTCGGCGAAGGCAGGCCGCCAGTTTTCCATTCTCACGTACAGGAAGGACGCTCCGCGCGCTAAACTGGTTGCAGCCTTCCCTTCGGCAAAGCTCAGGACTGGACGAAAATTTCTTTATGGAGATGGCCTCAGACGTATTGATTTTGACGAAACCACTCTATCGCTTTTTTGAGAGCCGTTTCTACAGGTGTCTGCGGAAGATCAAGCTCCTTCAAGGCTTTTGTGCAATCATAATGCATCCGGTACTTGGCCATCCGCACCCCTTCAAGGGGAATTCGGGGAGTTTTATGGGTCACGAGATTAGCCATCCAGGTATTCATATGGGCAAGCGGAAGAATCAACCTCCAGGGTAACCGAATACGGGGAGCGCGAACACCAGTCAATCGACTCAACATCTGACAAATCTCTCGAAACATCAGATTTTTATTCCCAAGAATATACCGCTCACCAATCCGGCCTCTCTCCATGGCTCGCACATGTCCCATCGCGACATCTTCGACATCGATCAGGTTCATCCCCGTTTCAATATACGCAAACATCCGACCGTTCATGAAATCAACGATAATCTGGCCTGTTGGCGTAGGCTTGATATCCCTTTCCCCTATGGGAGCCGTGGGATTCACAATCACTACGGGCAACCCTTGCTGAGCCATTTTTAGCACTTCCTGCTCTGCTAAAAATTTTGATCGTTTATAATCTCCTGAAAGTTGCGCCTCAGAAGGAAACAACTCTTCACGACCTAACCCTCCATCGGCAGGCAACCCTATGGCTCCAATGGTACTGGTATAGACAATGCGTTCAACGCCGGCGTCTTCCGCAGCCCGAAAGAGCTGCGTGGTCCCCTCCACATTCACCTGATAAAACGTCTTGGGATTTTTGTCCCAGAGGGCATAATGAGCAGCGACATGATAGACCCCCTGGCAACCAGCCACCGCCTTCTTTAAGGAGGGAGGATCTTGCAAGTCTCCTTGAACCGTTTCAACCGGCAATCCTCCTAGATTCCTCAGATTGCTGTTTGGGCGAACTAAGACCCTCACCTCGTCGCCTTTAGCGATGACGGCCCGTGTCACCGCCGCTCCAATGAATCCAGATGATCCGGTAATAAGGACTTTCATATGAATACGAGGCTTGATCTCAACTGACCAATACGCCAGGAGTCAGACGAAAAAAGGGTTCCGATACCGTGATATGAAATGAAAGAACAGGTCAGGCGTGGTTCAATTTCTTCTCGACATGATATAAGCAGCCATTTGTCGAAGCGGATCGGCTTGATGATCAAAAGATTCCAGTCGCTTCACAGCCCGCTCGACGCAATCATCACCCAATTGCCGGGCCCCATCAATGCCAAAAAATGAAGGATAGGTTTTTTTCCCTCGCTTTTCGTCCGTCCCCGCATCCTTCCCCAATTCCTCGCGCGTGCCTACCATATTCAGGACATCATCAGCGATTTGAAAGGCTAATCCGATATCTTCGGCATAGCCGGTCAAGGATTCCATTTGTGCGGACGAGGCCCCGCCAATAATGCCGCCTATGCGGACCGCCGCACGAATCAGTTGTCCGGTTTTATGGGAATGGATTTTTTGGAGATGCGCCAGTTCAACCTCTTGGTTTTCGGCCTGAATATCCATCACCTGCCCACCCACCATACCTTGATGGCCCGAGCCATACGCCAGCTCCCTGACTATTTGTAATTGTTGACTGGCAGTTAGGCCGGAGCGGGATTCGTCTTGGCTGCACAACTCAAAGGCCATGGTGAGCAAGGCATCCCCTGCCAGAATCGCCATCCCATCCCCAAACACCTTATGGTTGGTGAGCCGCCCCCGGCGATAATCATCATCATCCATCGCGGGCAGATCATCGTGAACCAGCGAATAGGTGTGAACAAATTCCAGCGAAGCGGCAAAGGGCAACATGGCATCGTGGTCATACCCTAAGGCTTGGGCTGCCGCGATCGTCAAAATGGGCCGCACCCGTTTGCCGCCACCCAGCAGGCTGTACCGCATGGATTCATAGAGCTTCTCGGGATCACGCAAGCTGTCTGGAAGGCTTTGCTCCAGATACCGGTCAACCCGTTGACGCTGCTGGTCTAAATACTGGTAAATGTCCACAAGGGAGCGAAGAAAGGCTATTAAAGGCTAGGAAATTCGATGAGGACCCTATCAAAAGATTTTTTCACCTGTCAAATTATCATAGGATTAACCGTCCAAGTCACTCCTTGAGACAAAATTCTTGGATTAGGTCCAATTGTTTTCATCCTCTCGATCTCAGTATACTCTCATACTATGAGCATTCGAAATCGAGCTGGAGAATGGGAGCCGTTGCTCCTCGGCATTGAACCTGAATCCTGTGGAGTCTGCGGGGACGGGCTGTATCGCAACCAGACAATGTTGCGTGGCGGATGGTCTCGCTGCAGTATTTGTGAAAAATTCGTCCATTATAGTTGTTTGGCCAGCGGGAAAGTCTCCTACCTTAAACGACGCCCTCGTGTCTGCCAAACCTGTGACGCTCCCCAACTGGCCTCTCCTTCAGGCAAAACCGTGTCGTCGGTTTCTTCCTGAAAGCCAATAATGCTTAATTCTGAATTCGCGCTCTCACGATCCATGGGATCCAACAAACTTTCGACCCTTTTTCTCTATTTCGTGCTCTCTCCCCTGCTCTGTGCCTTTAGCGGATTCCATCTGACGAGCTACCTCTTGGTCGGTCTCTATACCTGGCCCCGGACCAGCCGAGTGCTGGTCCTGATATTTGGAACATTCATTTTTGTGTACGAATTTATTTTTAAAAGCCAGGCTCCACAATTTGCATCAGGCAAAGGCTGGACTCAAGGAGAATGGGTACTCTGGACCTCTCTGATCCCTTTTGCCTGTGGCGTAGGGGCCCTCTTCATGTTAGCCGGATTTTCTAAGTAGCAACCTGCTATTCTCAGAAACTATTGACACATTTATTGATCTCAACGAGTGAGGGGACACACCAATGAAAAACGTGGAATTGACAGTAGAAGGTACGATGCTAACGATTAAGGTTGATCTCTCAAAAGATTTTGGGCCATCATCATCAGGCAAAACAACGATTATTGCTTCGACAGAGGGTAACGTATCTATCCCGGACCGGGAAGAAAAAATTGGTCTGAATATTTACAAGAAAAAAGCCTAGTGTTTTTTGACCGCATCACTGAAGGCCTCCTTTTCCTCCACCAGCGCCTGCCCTGTTCGCGAAGCTTGAACATGCATCACTGACTCGGGAGTGCCCTCGGCCACCACACATCCGCCTTGATCGCCCCCTTCGGGACCCAAATCAATCACCCAATCCGCATTCCGAATCACATCGAGATTATGCTCGATCACGAGAATGGTATTGCCGGCTTCCACCAAACGATCCAGCACATCTAATAGCCGTTGAATATCCACAAAATGCAACCCTGTTGTGGGCTCATCTAAAATGTACAAGGTCCGACCCGTCGGGCGCTTAGACAGTTCCTTCGAGAGCTTGACCCGTTGGGCCTCCCCTCCTGACAAGGTCGTCGCCGATTGCCCCAGCTTAATATAATGTAGCCCGACATCTGACAACGTTTGTAGGCGCGCGCGAATAGGTGGGATATTGACGAAAAATTCCAGTGCCTCGGCAACCGTCATATTTAACACGTCCGCAATGGTTCGCCCCTTGTACATGACATCTAAGGTTTCCCGGTTATACCGTTGGCCACTGCAGGCCTCGCAGGTTACATAAATATCCGGGAGAAAATGCATTTCAATTTTGATCAACCCGTCGCCCTGACAGGCTTCGCATCGCCCCCCTTTGACATTGAAGCTGTAACGCCCCGGCTTGTATCCTCGCACACGAGATTCCGGCAATTGGGCAAACACATCCCGGATAAAACTGAAGAGGCCCGTGTAGGTGGCGGGGTTGGAACGGGGAGTCCGCCCGATGGGCGATTGATCAATATCAATCAGTTTATCCAAATGTTCAAGCCCATGAATGGCCCGACAGCCTTCAAAGACCGGTTTCTTCTGTGCGAAACCTTGTCCCAGCGACCGGAAGACCACATCAATCACCAGGGTACTTTTCCCGGACCCCGAGACCCCGGTCACACAGGTGAAGAGCCCCAGAGGGATCTTCACACTCACATCTTGGAGGTTATGCTTCTTCGCACCAACGACGGTCAGAAACCCTTTTGGCGTTCGTTGACGAAGAGGCAAGGTCACACGCCGGGTTCCGTTCAAATACTGCCCGGTCAACGAATTGGGATCCGCCATAATGACCGAAGGCGGGCCAGCCGCCACAACCTTTCCACCTTCCACGCCGGCTCCAGGGCCTAAGTCCAGCACATAATCAGCCGCCCGCATCGTCTCGGCATCATGCTCGACGACGACGACGGTATTCCCCATATCTCGCAACCGTAGCAGCGTTTGCAATAATCGGCGATGATCTCGCTGGTGCAGGCCGATACTGGGTTCATCCAGAATATACAACACACCCACCAATCCTGATCCAATTTGCGTGGCCAATCGAATACGTTGACCCTCACCTCCGGAGAGCGTCGCCGATGGACGATCCAAGGTCAGATACGCCAACCCCACATTAAGGAGAAATTCTACACGTTCACGAATTTCCTTCATGACGCGTTGCCCGATGAGTTGCTCTCGATCTGTCAAATTCAACGCATCAAGAAATTCCAACGTTTGCCGTACCGACAAATGCGTGACCTCCGCGATGGAGAGTCCTCCGACTTTGATCGCCAGACTTTCCTGCCTCAGACGACCCCCTCGACAAACCTCGCATGGTGTCTCGAAGGTCCATTCGTCGTGGTCTGCGCCACCTGAAGACTCATACCCGATCCCATCACATGCCGGACAGGCTCCATGAGGGCTGTTAAAGGAAAACACACGCGGAGCTATTTCTGAATAACTCACGCCACATTGCAGACAGGCCAAGTGCTCACTATAAATCCGAACCTGTTCATCTTCGGTCAGCACCCCGACAAGCCCCTGAGTCATCTTAAGAGCGGTTTCCACCGAATCGGCCAGACGCCGGGCCACACTGGTGT
>QJYE01000482.1 GCA_003235785.1 Nitrospirota bacterium | reverse complement strand
TGCAGCAATGTAGACAGCTTGTCAGGCACTGCGCCCATACCCCGGACTACAAACTGGTCCAAGATTTCCTCACGACCCTCCGAAAAGCGTTCCTATTGTGAATGATTCCGTCAAACGATTGCCCAGAGTTTGACTCAGGTCCTTTCTGCTTCAATGCCATACAAAGCCTCCAGAGCCCGGTCAGTCCGGGTCAACTTCGACAAGAAACTAGACAATTCCCCTGAAACGTCTCTATCCTTTTCGTTATAATACGAACTTAAGATTCTGTTTCTCGAAGGATATACTATGGCCAATACGACTCAAGACTTTTACAGCATTTTAGGGGTTTCCAAGACAGCTGATCAAAAAGAACTCAAAAAAGCCTATCGACGGCTCGCACGAAAGTATCATCCTGACTTACATCCTGGCGACAAGAAAGCCGCGATGGAAAAGAAATTCCAAGAACTGAACGAAGCCTATGAAGTCTTAGGCGACGAAACCTCTCGAAAAAAATACGACCAATACGGCCCTAATTGGAAAGAAGCCGAAGCCTATGAACGCGCACGGCAACAAGCAGGAGGAGGCTTTCCTGGCGGTCAACCGCATCCTGGATTTGGGCAAGGCAGTGCAGCGGACTTCAGCGACATCTTTGAAAGCATGTTTGGACGTGGAGCTCAACGGGAGGGGTCATCATTTCGGAATTTTGCCATGGCCGGAGCCGACCTGGAAGCCGACCTGCCGATCTCCCTTCGAGAGGCGTTCACCGGGACGCGGCGTACCGTCACGCTGACTGATGCGAGTGGCACTCCCCGCCCCATTGAAGTACGAATCCCTGCCGGAGTCCGCAATGGAGAACGTCTTCGCGTGAAAGGGAAAGGCTCACCCGGCCGTGGAGGAGGCCCACCCGGCAATCTCTTTTTTCATGTACACATCGCTCCCCATCCGGTGTTTCACCGGAAAGAGGCTGATATTGTGGTTACCCTTCCTCTGTGGCCATGGGAAGCGGTCTTAGGAACCGAGGTCCAAGTCCCGACCCTGTCAGGGCCGGTTCGTCTCAAAATTCCCCCCGACAGCCAACCGAATCAACGCATGCGATTGAAGGGGAAAGGGCTTCCTCAACGCACAGGTGGACATGGCGATCAATTTGTAGTGTTGAATATCGTCATGCCAAAAACCACGTCACCGGAAGACCGCCAACTCTATGAGCAATTAGCGAAAGCTCCTCATCCTGATCCTCGTGCATCCTTGCTTCAGGAGGCGCTCCATGAATGACGAATCCGAACCCACATTGGAACAGGTGACCGCTGAAATCATCACACAAGGTTCGCTGCGCCGAGAGGAAGTCTGCGCCCGGCTTGGCATCGGTGATGATATGCTGGAAGTCTGCTTACGATGGGAAATTATTACACTCCCTGAACCTGACCCTGAAGGCGTTGTTTTGTTTCCACTTGAGGCCTTTGACCGCTTACAGCGTGGGCTCCGATTGCATCACGATCTCGGCATCAATTGGCAAGGAGTGAATGTCGCGCTGGAGTTGCTTGAGCGTATTGAAGAACTGGAGCAGCAAGTGCATTTTCTTTCCAATCAACGTACCGAATAGCCATCCAAAATCCCGCAATGGGGACTCTTCAGACAGTCAAGTTTCCCCTTCTCTTCTCGATAATTGGCCATAACCCACCAATGCGCTGTTTCCATTTTATGCATTGATGGAACGGTTGTAACATAGCGACTTATTACAGTCGGTATAGTCTGTAAGCCTGTCAGCTCTCAATGGGGGACTTAGATTTCCGGATGAAACCTTCACCCAAGAACATGTGGCCAATTATGGGAACGCTCATCTCATGTTAAATCAGGGAGAAGAAGGAGCCTGTACAGGCTGTGGGCTCTCGTGTAACTGGTGGCCAGTCAGCCCCTGATAGGCCTCTTCAATGGTGCTCACCGGAGACACATGCATGAGAAACGGTATGCGCCAATCGCCCTCTCGTTCATCATACACGCTCGGCACCAAGACTCGTTGAAAATGTTCGTGATAGGCAGCCAGGATTTTCAGTTGTACCCCACTCACCGACCCAATCGTTCCTTCATCCGTAATGGTTCCAGTTAACGTCCGCCCTTCGAGCAGCGGCTCCCCCTTCGCCATCGCCACGACACTCAACCCCACCATGGCCGACAAACTTTCTCCATAGATCGTCCTTCCTGTGTAGGGAAACATTAATAAAACTGTCCATGATTCTGATGAGAGATTCGCCGCACGTAATGCTCGGGTTATGGCCTGATGGATGGCCTTTCGCGCCAACAAGGAAAACTGCCCTGGTTCCGTATGAAACTGAATCTGTAGGCCATTTTGATCTCGTCGTTTCTGGAGATCAATTTTAATTTGCGACACCAACCCTATCGGCTGACGTTGCTGATTGAAAGATGTTCCTAATATGGGAATTGTCAGATGCGGAATTTGATTGGGTATTGTCTTGGCATAGAGGTCTCCCTGTGATCCTAGAATCACCATTCCCATCAATAACCCCACCCAAGACCATCGACGACCCACCACGTGCCCTCCACTGTTATCCCGACCAATCCCAAAAAATTAGGATACTGCATCAGTATATTCTCCAACTTCCCATTGCATCAACACACCATATAAATTGGGAAGTAAACCTCACAAAGTAATCCCCTTCCCCTTCTTTCTGAATGTTCCCCCATTCCCATCCATACACGGTGACTTCTTTTGGAGCTGTCGCCAAGAAAAGATGAAGAAATCTTCATGTTGGCTTCATGGCCTTTTCATACAAACCTTGTAAGCTCTCTTCATGGACAGACGGTTGAATCATCAATGTTTCACGAAGGAGGTTCTATCATGAAGCGTTTCATCACAGCAGGGTTTTTAG
>QJYE01000246.1 GCA_003235785.1 Nitrospirota bacterium | reverse complement strand
TGAAGATTTTTGGCAATCGAAGCAATCATGAGATCGACTGGGTCAAGGGATAAACCTGTTTTCTCCTAACCTGTGGCTATCCCTCCATAACAAGTACGCTGACTCTTCATCAAACGGGAAAATACGCCCACTAAACCCTTTTTGAATAAATTCTTTGAAATGTCGTTCAAGCCTTTGGCGACGCTTGCCTTTCGGCAACTGCTCGATTCCACACAGAATTGTTGCAATAGCAATGACGGTCAGCGCCAAATTCTTTGTATCCATGCGCTGGATCCATGAGGCAACTCTTGAATCTGGCTCCTCACGCATCAGTTCAGCAATGACATTGGTATCCAGAATAATCATGTGTCCAAATGACTCAAGCCACGAGGGGATCCCCGTTTGGGCAGTTCAAGATCGACCCCTCCTTGCGAACCGAATAGCCTTGAGCCAGCTCTACCCAGCTCTACAATGTTAACCTTCTTGCCCGAATCAAGTCCTGAGGCTTCTTCAAGAATCAGCCTCACATAGGCTTCAAGAGATATTCCTTTCTTGGCTGCCTGCACACGTAAGCTTTCTTTCAACTGGTCCGGTAAATTTCGAATGGTAATACTGGCCATCAGACACCTCCTTAATAAGATGATTTCATCGTATTGATTGCAATCATTGATGCCTATTTGCAAATTTTAGGCGCTCCTGCCCATGCCAAAAGCAGACGTCCCACCGGGACGTCTCTACAAGAGAAACCTCCATCTCTTGCCTCGGCGATTTTATCTGGGCTATGGTGGCTTCATGTTATGTCTGACATTTCACGTACTTATTGAATTGGCAAAATTATGATTCTGGCTGGTGACATTGGCGGAACAAAAATCAATTTAGCCCTTTATGAATGGGACAAAGAACGGGTCGACCCTATCCGGGAAGATACGGTCTGGACGGCTGATTACGAATCCCTCGAGGAAGTTCTGACGGAATTCCTGGAAGAGCCGTCAGCAACAGAGTCTGATTCGGATGACTTGTCAGACGAAAATGACGACTCCCCAGCAAACCCTCCCTCCGCCTCAAGCCCGTTAACCACAGCCTGTTTTGGGGTGCCGGGCCCTGTGCTGAACAATACCTGTCGGACGACCAATATTCCCTGGACAATTGAAGGGGATAAACTTGCCGAGTTTTTACACATTCCTCACGTCCGCTTGTTAAACGATTTGGAAGCCACGGCCTATGGTCTGCCGCTTCTGGAGCCGGATGAAATTGAAGATCTGAATCCGAACGCCCCGTCTCCACCACCTGATGGCACCCGAGCCCTCCTCGCGGCCGGAACGGGTTTGGGAGAATCCCTGATTGTCTGGACAGGAAAGGATTATCAGATTTGTCCATCCGAAGGTGGCCATGTCGACTTTGCGCCCAATAATGACCTGGAAATCGATTTATTACGATATTTGCGCACCAGTTATTTGCATGTAAGTTATGAGCGCGTGCTCTCCGGCCCCGGACTCCATCTCATTTATCAATTTCTGCGCGATACCCAGAAAAACGAACCCACCTGGTTTGCTGAAAAACTTCCCACAGGAGACCCCGCCACGTTGATTGCTGAAGCCGGGCTTGAGGGCAAACCCGATATTTGCAAAAACGCCCTTCAGCTGTTTGTGTCCATTTACGGAGCAGAAGCCGGAAATATGGCGCTCAAGGCTCTGGCGATGGGCGGCGTGTATATTGGAGGAGGAATCGCGCCAAAGATTCTCCCAGCATTCCAAGACGGGACCTTTATGAAAGCCTTTTTGGCGAAGGGCCGCTATAAACGCTTGCTCGGCAAAATCCCCGTTCGCGTCATTTTAAATCCTCACACGGCGCTACTCGGGGCTGCATCCGTAGCAGCCAGCATGAACCCCTAGCGGATTTCCCCATCTTTCATGTCTTCGTTGACCCCGGATCAACTCAAAGCTCAAGCTGCACAGACGGCTGTGGAATTTGTGCAAGATGGTCACGTGTTAGGGCTTGGCACGGGCTCAACGGTTCATCATTTCCTCACCGCCTTGGGCAAACGGCTACAGAGCGGGCTTCGCGTTCGAGGAGTCCCAACTTCTCAAGCCACGGCTAGCTATGCCACACAGCTCGGCATTCCCTTAATAGACAACGATAAAATCTGGGACATTGATGTGGCCGTGGATGGGGCGGACCAAGTTGATCCGCAACTACATCTCATTAAAGGCGGCGGCGGGGCGTTGCTCCGGGAAAAGATCGTGGCACGGGCCGCCCGACAATTTATTGTGATTGTGGATGAGGCCAAACACGTTTCCCAGTTAGGGTTGCCGTTTCCCCTGCCGGTCGAAATTCTTCCCTTTGGCTGGCGGACAACACAAGGGCACCTGGAAACGATGGGCTGGCTGGCTGCTCGTCGCGAGCAAGCGGGGCAACCTTTTGTGACAGATAATGGGAATTTTATTGTGGACCTACACATTTCTCACATAGACGACCCGGCCTCACTCGAATCAACATTACGGCAGATTCCCGGCGTCGTCGAATGCGGCTTGTTTGTCCACATGACCTCCCTCGTCATCACCGGGACCGAGCAAGGTCCACGACTCACGCGGGCCCCTCAGACGTCGCATCCCTGAACGACCCAACCTTTTGAATCTTCAACACACACATTCCACACCGGTGCAGTTGGATGATAAGATACAAACATCTCTATCATGACTTTGAGAAAATTTCCCATCTTCGCAACTTGGGAATCGTGTGATGACAACCAAATTATAGAAAAAATAAGGAGTAAGATATGAGAAGGCTCGTTCAGCTAAGAAGGTCGGCAAGGACAGGCAGAGGACAGCTTTTCATGAGAATGGTCCTCGTGGGAGTATTGGGACTCGCCACGGTCCAATGTTCGCAAGCTCC
>QJYE01000483.1 GCA_003235785.1 Nitrospirota bacterium | reverse complement strand
GGGCAAATGGCTGACCCACGCCTAGGGTTTGATCATGGGCACCTCAGAAGTTCGGTTTAGGCTGGGGAGCTTACCCAACAACGGCTTCAAAATCGCATGGGCTTTTATCTAATCAATGGGTTGTATTGAAGAATTCATCAATTGCTTGCTCCCGTTTTTCGACAATCAAAATGGGCCCAAAAACGGGAGTTCAAAAACCAACGATTCAAGACGTATTTCAACAGGGTAGTTGAAATCCTGTGCAACGTTTCGTCCCTTTGTTGGGTGAGACTCGTGATGTTTGGTCCCGTTTCGGGCAAGGACTCAATTAGGAAAAAAGCTGAGAGGGCAGGGAGAGTGTCAGGTTGAAAATCGAGGTCGGGTGCACACCATCTTGGCGGATATAGTCAATTTTTCCAGTCAGGCCAATCACAATCACCTCTTTGACACCGGATCCAAGGTAGCCTTGGATCTTATGATTCATTTCGGGTTTCCGATTGCCAGGTGAAAGGACTTCGATGATGAGGTCGGGCGCTTGAAGGATAGCGTTGCGTGGAAGTTCGTTCCATCGTGCTTGAGGCATCCAGACCACATCGGGTACGCGAATGCCAGCGGTGGTGGTGAGGACGGCGACTTCTTGGACGGCTTCTTCCCCGAGTTGCTGGCTCAATTGACGGACTAAGCTTGAACAAATCCGTTGATGGGGCGTTTCCGCTCGTGGACTCAAGACGAGTTCTCCATATTCGGTTAATTCATAATAATCTGGGGACTGTTCGTCTTGGGCAAGCTCAGCCCATTGTTGGGTTAACTCTTCAGGGGAGACGAGGGTTGTAGCATCCATCATGTTCAATATTCTAGGAAGCTCCTTGTATCCTGTCAATGCATCAAAACGGGAGTTCAAATTCCAACGATTCAAGACGTATTTCAACAGGGTAGTTGAAATCCTGTGCAACGGTTCGTCCCTTTGTTGGGTGAGACCCGCTGAGGGTAGGATCAAAAATGGAGCTTAATTCGGAGAGCGATTCTGGTTCAATAAATGGGAAAGGGCATCGGTCACTTTCCGAAAATTTTTGGGGATGAGAGAGGCCACCAAGGATTCGATGGCCTGCGTTGCTGCTGTTTCCATAAAGGCTGGTAACCCTGGGAAGTCTTTTGCGGTCACTTCCAAAGCTCCTTCAAAATTGATCCGGGTGCCTCGTCCTCCGATTGCCTGTTCAAACTGCGTCGTCCCAGAGCAACGAATACGATTGAGAAAGAAATGGGGTTCAATCGCCCAGTGGCACGTATTTTTGGAATCGTGCCATTCTGCGCGATCAGTCCAGCTTAAGGTGGAGGGATCAATAACAGATTGAAGCATGGGCGGGATGGCAATATCAGCCTTCCATATATTGATGAGTTGTAAACAACCTGCCGCTTGTTCCTGCCGGTACTCTTGGGTAATAGCCCCCACATCATCGAGAAACGGAACCATTTCCGGCAATCGGTCACGTATCGTCTCCCACACGACTTGTCGGGGGTACTTCACCATAATAATGCTTTTGAACGTTTTCATGTGGTCACTCCCTTGACCTCAGCCCTTCGCTCCTTTGCCCGTCTGGCCTGAAACACTTCCCGGGAAAGCCGCAAGGTGGTGCGGAGTTGACGGGAGATGTGTGGGCTGGCAGACAGCCAGGCAATGGCTTTGGCTAAGGCCTGACGGGCCGGGGCTGGTTGATACCCTAATTCAGCGGCTTTGGTGTGGTCATACCAATAATATCGTCCCACCATACCCGCCTGTGTTCGGGTGACCAAGGGCGGGACGCCTGTCACGCGAGAGGCCAATTCATGGCCCATGGCTGCCAGAAAAGAAAGGGTATGATTGGCTTCCCAATGTGGTCCCGGCAATCCGCACAGTTCGGAAATCATTCCATGAATAGTCTGCCACTTCAGATTCTCCGATCCTAAAAGATAGCGCTCTCCCGGGAGGCCATTTTCCGCGGCCAGACGGTGCCCTTTGGCCACATCTTCTGCGGAAACAATGTTGCATCCTCCGGGGTATGTAGTTCTCAACCCGTCCATCAAGTAGGAGACGATGAGGCCATTGCTTGGGCCAAGTCGATAGCCATAGGGACCGACCGTCATGGTTGGGCAGACTGCGACCAATTCGACTCCCAGTTTCTCAGCATGGTCAAAGGCCGCCCGTTCTTGAAGGGCTTTGGCTAAGACATAGGGAGCGGAGTCCTGATCGTCCAGATGATGGGTTTCATTCCGTACCAGGGGGCGATTGGAGGATCCAAAGACGACAGAAGAGGAAGTGAAGACCACGCGGCGAATCTCTGCCTGGTGGGCCGCTTCAATAATATTGGTCGTGCCGTCAACCGCCAGTTGCTCGAGCGACGACGGACTAATGCCCCAGTAAGAAAATACGGCAGCCGTATGAAACACGATGTCACACCCTTGCGTGGCAGCCCCTAATGACTCAACATTCAGTACATCCCCATGGACGAATTCAATAGGAAGGCTTTCTAAGCTACGGACGTCACTCGTCGGGCGCACGAAGGCCCGCACTCCATATCCGGCATCTAAGAGCTCACGCACCAGATTGGCTCCGATCAGCCCATTGGCCCCGGTCACGAGGGCTTTCATTAAACGGTTTTATCCTTTCTCACTGACTTAAGCGAAATGTACCCCGGCGTCTTTTTGGATGGCCTGAGAGAGATCTTTCCAAAACTTCAGGAGGGAAGATTGGTTGTCCGAGAGCAGTGTGTGTAATTCAGACGTTGGCGTCTGATCCTTTTCCTCCGGGTCCTTGAGTGTCTTGGAGTCATGTTTGAAGTGGCTGAACCCATCGGCATCAATATATTCGGGTTGAGGCTGATAGGTCGTAAACAGGTTGGCGATGAAGTTTCCTTTC
>QJYE01000242.1 GCA_003235785.1 Nitrospirota bacterium | reverse complement strand
AAGAGGGCGTTAGTAGAGGAGGAAGACTGAGGAATTCGTCCTAATCTTGAGCCAAGTGAGAGTGGTTGGCACCGTATGAACGACGGTAACCGGGGAGTCAAAAGAAGCCAAAAATAGAGAAACGGAAAAGGTTTTACTGGACGGGAAGTCAGTCTGGCCTGTGTTTAATTATAATTGTGAAAGGCACGTTGGATTGCTGTGGCGAGTTCCTGGATGCCATAGGGTTTATATAGAAACACTCGAATTCCCATGGAAAGTGCCTTCTCTTCATTCATGGTATGGCTGAATCCGGTACACAAAATAATAGGGATCGAGGAACGAATCTCCAGCATCTGTTTGGCCAGGATTTCCCCCGTGGACTCCGGCATCGTCTGATCCGAAATGACTACGTCGATGTCTTGAGGGTGCTGACGAAATACCTCCAGTGCCTCACGGCTGTTTGAATAGGACCAGACGTCATACCCCAGTTCTGTCAGCATAGCTTGTCCCACCGCAATAATGGATAGTTCGTCATCAATAAACAACACAGTGCCTCGTCCACGGGGCGTAGGGGAATTGCGGATAATCGGAGCCAGGAGGGATTCTGACGTTCGTGGAAGATAGAGTACGAACGTTGTGCCTTGTTCTGGCTGACTCTGAACCGTAATGACTCCTCCATGATCCGCCACAATTCCGTGAGTAACCGATAGTCCCATCCCCGAACCTTCTCCCACGATCTTTGTGGTAAAAAACGGGTCGAAAATTCTCGTCTGCAGGCTGGGGGGAATCCCGTGACCGGAATCTGTCATGGTGAGTCGGACATGTTGACCCTCCTGGAGTCCAGGGGGACGATCAGGCATGGTGTCATCGATGAGGACTTCCTCCAGAGTCACGTCCAGTCTTCCAGCCGTGCCTCGCATGGCAAATTATGCATTAGTCGCCAGGTTCATGACCACTTGATGAATTTGGGTGGGGTTGGCCAGCACCGGTCCTGCAGTGGGCGACAGGGCTGTTCGCAAGCTGAGGGTGGTGGGGAAGGACGCACGCAGGAGTTTAAACGCCTCCGCAACAACGGTTTGCAGGAGGATGGGTTTTTTCCCAGTCTCGCCTTGTCGGCTAAAGGTCAGGATTTGTTGTACGAGATCTTTGGCTCGCTCGCTGGCCTTGAGCACCTCCTGAAGATTGGCGATAACGGATTTCCCCTCCTCAGCCTTCTTTGTTGCCATCTCCGTATAGCCGATCAACGGAGTTAAAATATTATTGAAATCGTGCGCAATCCCGCCAGCCAAGGTACCAATGGCTTCGAGTTTCTGAGTTTGGCGGAGATGTTCTTCCCTGTGGCGAAGGGCCTCTTCTGCTTTTCGCTGTTCGGTTATCTCATGAGCATACACATTTGTATAATTGGCTTCGACTTCAACGGCAAAGGTCACCAAAAAAAACCGGTCCTGATAGATAATCTCTTCACGGTGAACTCCTCCATGCTCAAACGCATGTTGAAAGGCCTGTTCCCATTGAGCTTTGGTGGTGTGATTCGTTTCACGTTCCAAGTCCGCAAGCAAGTCTTTGCCGGGTTGATTGTGATACAAGATTTTTCCTTCGCGTGAGATTCGAAGCACCGGTTGGGGATTTTCCTCCGGGAACTTGGCCAGGTTCGCCATGGCTTCTTGTGCCTGTATGCGTTCCATGAATTGACCGAATTGATTACCCACCGCCTGCATCTGATGCAGGAGTTCGTCATCGACCTCTCGAATTTGATAGCTGAAGAATTCCATGACCCCATAGGTGGAGCCACCAAATTGAATCGGAAGGGCAAAGGCGGAATGGAGTTGCTCTTTGGCGGCCACATGGGCTCTTGGTAAATTCTCGTCATGAGCAAGATCAGAAATCCAGGCGGTCTGTCCAGATTCCCACACCCGTCCGGGCAGCCCCTGGGTTTTGGTAAAGCTGGTGTGTTTGGTGAGGGCGACGAACTCAGCCAACTGGTCAGGCGAATCGCTCCAGATTTCATGGCATTGGAGTGTCATCGTTTGCTCGTTCAATCGCCACAATGCTCCGACTTGCCATCCGAGGCTGAGGCACACGGCAGAGAGGATTTCCTGAGAGGCTTGGGCTATCGTCCTGGCTTCGGCCAACGTTCGTGCGACAGCATATTGCGCGGTCAATCGCCTGGCCATGATTTTCTCCTCTGTCAAATCACGAACCAAGGTAATGAAGACGCGTCGTCCCGACAGCTGAGCCTCCGTGACGGCGAGAGATAAGGGAAACGTGCTGTTGTCTCGACGTTGGGCGGTTACTTCCCGGCGAGTATCCAAGATATGCCGATTACCCGTCTTCAGGTATTTGGCCATGTACTCTGGATGGAGCTCACTCACGGGTTTTGGCATGAGAATGCTGAGATTTTTCCCGATGACTTCGGAAGCCATAAATCGAAAGATGCGTTCCGCCGTCGGATTGAATGTTTCAATCGTTCCTGATTCTCGCGCGCGCATGGTCGTCAGGCGACGATCAGCAGGCCACACAACGGAGAGATCGGAGAACAATCAGGCCCCGTGGCAACCACGGAGGCCATCATCACTCAGAAAACCGAACATTCCGAATGGCCAAAGAATGGGGGCAGGTCAGTTGCCGTTTCGGTAAGAGTTGATTGGCTGCGTTAGAAGGATATTAATGTGTAGGAGTTCCTGGGTAGTGGAGAAAGCTTCAGGGTTTTTCAGCTAAGAACCAGCCTTTGCTGTTCATGCATTGGGCCAAAGCATCATCGGTTATTCCTCTGCTGAATGGGTTAAATGAGGTCTCGGAATCTTGAACGTCATTGATCAGGATTTCCCGACATGAGCGCAGATCCTGTTCAAATTCACCCTCGCCTGCATCTGGTTTTGCCCAATACAAGCCAGGGGCGCAGGCAGAAAGACATAAAAAGAGACTGATGCCTATCCAAGCTCCATGGCCATTGTGAGGAAACCTTTGCCAAGGTGATGCACGATGTGGCGTCTGCTCTTTTCTCATGAAAGTGTTGACGTCTGATTCGAGGGAGTGAGAAGGTTCTTGTCGCTGTCCAACATTATGTCTATTAGCCCTTTCAAGCCAACTTGGTTGTTGAAGAGGCCTGTGGCTAGACATGAGTTTAGGTAAAGAATGTTCTTCTGCTCGGGCCAAGAACATACGTCAGTCATCTGACTCCGGCATCATAAAGGCGGCTTTTTGCCACCACATTTCATACATGGGCACAACGAACATAATGAGAAATCCGATGACCATCAGGATGTCGCCGGTCAACATGGCGACAGTAAAGATTGGGGAGACATAGGCAATCAGCCAAGGTGAAACCAGATCCAGGGTGACTCCAACAAAGGCCATCCATGTCGTAACCACTTTTAGTGTGGGGCTGACCATCGTGAGATAGAGGACATGGACCAAAATCATGAATGTGACCGGCATGGTAAACAGATGGAAATGTGTGGTCTCGGCCAGTTGACCAAACGGCATTGGTTCACCAAAGGTGGCATCCGATCCTCGATAATGCTCGGCAAGGCCTTTAAGGCTTAACTCCGTCATGCTATGAGCCCAGAAGAAGGTGAAAATAAATCCTGCGAGCATCAGCAGGAGAAACCAGGTATAGACTAAGCGGATATGACGGTCGGTATCACGGAGACGGAAGCGGGCATTAAAATTTCGCATTCCATTGTTGCAGGAGGTTAGAACCCCAGCAGGGACTCCAAAAAGCCTTTGTCCGTTCGACTGGCCGTATTGATGGCGGCGCTTTGGCTCTGGGATTGTAAGTAAAGTTCATCGGCCAGTACGAGGGCGCGTTTAACGCCGGCACTCATGGACCGCACCGACATGGTGGCGCCGGAAATGTTGATAATATCCCGGTTGATCCGAATGGGGTCTTCAATCGTTTTTCCATGGTATTGGTAATTGAATCGTTTTTTCCCCACTTCGCTTCCCCGTGATTCTCGGTATACCAATACTTCAACGTTGGTGACTTCCCCATCGGGGTCAACGCCTACCATGTAGGTCATCGCCTTATGTTTACCGATGGTATGTTGGACAAAAGCCCATCCATCGATTTTTCCATTGGTTTCTCCAATAAAGCATTCAAATGTCGATTCCGGAAATTGCCATCCAATTCGCTCTTCGATGAGTCGTTTCTGGTCTTGGGTGAGAGTGATGATCTCCAAGCGGATGGAATCGGATTCAGGAAATGTCAATTTTGCGGCGTCTTCCGGAGTCAGGTAGACATCCTCCTGCCCCATTTCCTGGGGCGTAAGGTATCGTTTCAAATCCTGATCCCAAATTTGCTGGTCTTGGGCCTGGACCCCAGAGATCAGAACAAAAGAGAGGAATGTATTGAGAAGCAGGATAGTCAGGATTCGATAAAACATCCTTCAGCCTCGAGTTTCTTGGTTAAGTTGTTCAAAATATCATCCACCTTTTTTTGTGAAGGTTGGACCGGATACCAATCATAAATTCTGCCGCCACCACGGAATCCCCAATGTTGTCGCCGTTCGGCAATTTGTAGTCGCACGGCATTGGAATCGAGGGGCTTCATGCTCAGGGTCAGTTGGGATCGTTCTTTATCGCCCATGCCTTCCCGTTGGAACATGCCATATCCGGCGCCTTGCACATATTCCACCCGCCACCCGGTTTCGATCACCCCGTTGGACTTGTCTTTCTTCGTTACCGGATAGGCTTTGAGCGTTTCCAAGGATGAATTCCATACGGAATCCATGGGACAGGCTAGGTACCGTTCGCTCATCAATTCAGAGCCGAAAAGGGAACTACAGCCCAGAAAGATGGCTGTGCATGCCAAAATGGAGGTTCCACGAAGCAGGGAAGTCATAGACAGAGCTAACATGAACAACCAGATGAAAGATCGAGTTTGATAAATTAAAAAACGAGAATGAATTTCAATTTATTTGAATTTGATTCTCATTATGAAAAATGATAAGCCGATTGTAGCACTGGAATTTAAAGCCGGTCAACAGGGATATTTGTGTTGATTTTTCTAAGTATTTCCAAGCTATTCACGTTTTTTGCAAATTTGCGGAGAAGGGGAAAAGGATGAGGCTCTTTCCCCTTCTCTTTCGAGAGATATTAAAAATACGTGGCCCAGGATGCTACGAAAGCTGTATCATGAATTCGCTCATCCCCATTTCGACCGACTGGCGTATATTGGAAGTCGGTTTTGAACACAGTATCTTCTGTGGGACGGAAGTTCAGGCCAAAGGTCCAACGTTGCCATTCCCCCAGTTTCCCGGCTTCCCCACTTAAATCCTGTCCCAGATTCATTTGTTCCCATCTCACCACGGCGGTGAAGGTGGAGACCTCTGGTTTGAAGAATGTCGG
>QJYE01000495.1 GCA_003235785.1 Nitrospirota bacterium | reverse complement strand
GCAGCGGGGAATTTCCGGTGAAATCTTCCTCTTGAGGCAGAGCAGCATTAGCAAGGTCTCCAGAAGATGCACTAAGGACCTCAAGTCGTTTTTCCTGCATCCATTTTGCTGGGTTCACGGAGGAAAAGGGCGGACCGCATTCCGTGATGAAAAGGAAGAAGGAAAAGGAGGTATACACACAAAAGTCGTTAGGCGTGTGGCTCAGGGTGTCAGGTAATGCTAGGAGGGGCGTTGTTCATGCAGAGGGGGGCTATATTTATGAGGGGAATTCAAAGGCGGTAATTCAGGATCCATCGACAGCGTTTGGGTATCATTGAAGAATGCGACTGATGGTGGCTTATAATTTAGTTGCGGGTCTTCGGGGGAGGTTTCAATTTGCCCTGCCCTGCCACGGCGGCGGCATGGGCTCTGGCAGCGCGGCTTCGCAGTTCCCCCACCGACTTTTTATCCAATTGTTTGGCCCAGTCCATATCCGACATCGGAGACACGTTACCGCGAGGATCAATTTTCCAACGCCCTTCCGGGGACACAATCGATTGTGTCCGGACCTGTTGGCCTCCAACGTCTACGTTGGGGCCTGTCGTGGTAAAAAGCATATAGGCCTCCCCCACCTGATATGGCGGATCATGCTCTATCGAAAGTTGTGCCACTCCATCCTGGTTCTCTGAAGTGCCAGTGTGAAAAAGTTCCAGGGTTTGCCCCTTTTTCTTCTTGCCCCTGACGTCGTCACTGGTTACCTGAAGGGTGATGATCTCACCGGGGATGACGTCGACATTGCCTGGTAGCCCTTCAGCTTTAATCCGCAAAGCACTTTTTCTGATCTTGACGACGTTGGCGGTCACCACGCTGTCCGACAATTCCGTGGCGCTTTCCAGATCCGGGATTCGATGCCAGCTGGGCATCAGGGCAGTAAACGTCTTGGGTTGCATGGCGGGGACTGTGAGCTGTATGACGAAGAGGGCACCCACTACCACATTCCCCAGGAGTAAAAACCGAGTCGTATGCTTGATCATGTGTGGTCCTCCGCTTGATGGTCTGAGGATCTGAAGGTTCGCTTAGAATTTGGCGTTCACATCCGCCCGGTTGTGGCTTGTGGTCCGGGTCGCCTTATTGTAGTAACCCATCCCCATACATCCGTCGTCACTATGACTGAGGCCCAGACAATGACCGATCTCCTGACAGTACACGCCACGCCGCCATTCAGAATCCGACGTCGTCCACCAGCCTGGATCCCACCAGGGTTTGTTGTAATAGGTGTTATAGCGTGCCTTACATTGCGTAATATGTTTGCCATGGTTGTCATAGGTCCCCTCCACCATGGCCAGGCCGGCCCAGCCTGTCCCTCCGTAGTTATACCCGTAGACGGCCATCTCCTGAAGTGAGGAACTTCCTGGAAAATTCACGTCGGTGGAGACATCCCATTCACTAAGGGCTCGGCTGGCTTCAGTTGTGTAATTTCCTCTTGGACCATAAGTCAGAATGTCCCGTCCGGTATGCCAATGCCAGGTATCCCAGTTATGCCCCATGGCCAACTGGATGTTTAATCCGGCAAGGGTCAAAAGGCTCACTCCCAACATGACATTGACGATCGTCCATCGGCGATTCTGCATGATGCCCTCCCTTCTCATCTCCATTTGGATGCGGGATTATTTTTCACCCAAAACTTTCCACCACCCTTCTCTCTTCACTGACTCAGCGTTGGTTCTTTCTGAGGGTTATTTTAGAAATTTTGGAAGAAAAAGCAACCTTGAAAACACAAAAGCCCAACACCCTTTTGAGGGTTTTCGCTTGAGGATGTGACGCTCTTGGATGAGAAAACTATTTGCCTGTTAGTGTGATTAAAGCGTTTTTGTTTTTTGCCATAGGGCCAGTATTGGAAGGAGAAGAAACCGTTGAGGGTCTGTGTAACCCTATGAAGACACGAAACCGGATGGAATTGTCAGAAGCAATGTCAGAAGCAATAAGGATGGTGCCGAAGGCGGGATTTGAACCCGCACACCCCGGAGGGCGCCAGACCCTGAATCTGGTGCGTCTGCCGTTCCGCCACTTCGGCACGTTGGAGGCGATTATCGTCTTTTAGAGAAGAAGGGTCAAGTTGAAGGCAGGGGTACCATTGCCACGTTCTACAAGGTCTTGTTCCCGGGTTATGCCACCAGACATATCGAACGCTTTCCGATGGAGATGTCTTCTCTGTTGCTCTATCGAATTATCCGACCGTCGTGGGCTGCGTGGGAGAGCTGAGCAGGGTCTCCAAGAGTTTGTGAGGCCACCTTGGTTGAGCCGGAGGCGCTCCCTGTATAAGATCGTTGGTGTCTCCACTGAGGATAATGCGTTCTCGAATCAGGCCGCTGGCAGCAAGGAGCAATGGGGTAGGGATGCGGGGGGCGTCGTCCACGATCAGGAGATCATAAGGCACTTTTCGAAAGAGCGGATCTGTCATGATGCGACCCGGGGTAGTGGCCATGATCCGTTTGTTTTGCGCAAAGGCTTGGCGATTGGTGCCTTCTCCTGCGCTGAGCATTTCTCGAATTTTCTTGGTGCCGCCTAAGCGCTTGATTTCTTCTTTGAGTTCATCGTATTCCGGTCGCATATCTTTCGGGATGGTGGCTTCAGGAATGAGTTCCTTGATGCGGACTTGGGCTATTTCGACTTCTTTCATGAGTCCATGAATTTTTCCTTCATAGATCACACGATATTCGGCCAGCGTTTCCACGTTTTTCCCGGCGAATTGCATGCCCATTCGTTTCCAAATGGGCAATGCTTCATAGTCTCTCAGAATGCTATCGATGCTTTTGACCTTTCCCTGCCAATCACTCAGCTGTGTCAGGAGTCGCCATTCTAAGAGTTTCACTTCATTGAGATCTTTTTGTTTATCGC
>QJYE01000317.1 GCA_003235785.1 Nitrospirota bacterium | reverse complement strand
TCGCGCGCGCATGGTCGTCAGGCGACGATCAGCAGGCCACACAACGGAGAGATCGGAGAACAATCAGGCCCCGTGGCAACCACGGAGGCCATCATCACTCAGAAAACCGAACATTCCGAATGGCCAAAGAATGGGGGCAGGTCACTGGTTCAAATCGTGAAAACGGATCCGATCCCGATTGTATGTCTGGAAACGTCTGGGGGAACGTACTGGGAAGGCATGATGAAATTTTTGAGAAGCCAGCTTGTGCCTCGGGGATTTATTCATTCCTCTGATCTGTGCTTGTTTAAGGTTGCGCATTCGGCGGAAGAGGCTGCGAATGAAATCGCGACATTTTTTCGGAATTACCATGCCCTAAGCATGGTAGGAAGACGCATGGTTCTTCGTCTCCAATCTTCACTTTGGGCGGGGCAATTACTTCAGCTAAATGAGGAATTTCCGGTTATAGTAGCATATGGACAATATGAGCAGATTGAGAAATTGCCTGAAGAAGATGATCCGTTGGAGTTCGTCCATTTACCGCGTTTGGCGTTTTATTTTAATTGGAAGGAACTCGGTCGTCTTCGTCAATGCATCGACTGGTTGAATTCCTGTTCCTTTTAAAATCACGATTTCGAATGAGGCTCCGCCGGTTTCAGGCCAAATATTTCACTTCCCATCGCAACATGGTAAGCTCAATGCGGAAGGGTGGTAGTGATGATTACGTTTGATGAATTAGAGGAACCGCATGCACCTGATGTGGTGTTATACCATGCTGAATGCATGGATGGCTTTGGCGCGGCCTGGGCTCTGTGGAAGCGGTTTCCTCAAGCGCGGTTTGTTCCTGTTAAGCATGGGTTCCCCCAGCCTGAAGGGTTAGATGGCCGGCATGTGGTAATGGTTGATTTTAGTTATCACCGGGATGATATTTTGGCGTTAGTTGAACGTACCGCCAGTCTGCAAATTTTGGATCATCATATTACCGCGCAATCGGCTCTGGCTGACTTACCCTTTGCCTATTTCGATATGAATCGTAGCGGGGCTGTGCTTGCCTGGGATTGGGCTCATGCGAAGCCCATTCCGTGGTTATTGCAATATGTTCAGGACAAAGATTTGTGGCATTGGCATCTTCCGCACAGTCGGGAAATCAGTGCAGCGTTAGCGTCGTATCCCTTTGATTTTGCAATCTGGGAGCAGTTTGAATTTGACACGTTGAAAGTTGAGGGCGCTGGAATCTTGCGTCATGAGAATTCTTTGGTGGAAAAGTTCGTTGAAGAAGCTATCATGGTTTCGATATCGGGGTATACGGTGCCTGCAGTGCATTCGCCGGTACTGGCTAGTCAGATCGGTGAACGGCTTGCCGCTTGCCATGCTTTCGGGGTGATCTGGCATCAGAAAAATGGGCGGAGATATTTTTCCCTACGTTCAAAGGCCGGAGGAGTCTCCGTGTCGGAGATTGCGTCACAATATGGCGGTGGTGGACATACGCATGCGGCGGGGTTTTCCCTCCCATTAAGTGATGATTCGTCTTCTCTTCTCAACCCGGTTTTAGCCCTTCCTGTTCCCTCTACTCCGGCTCTTCATTCTTGAGGCTTGTGCTCTCAACGCTGGGGCATTGATGATTCCATTGCGAGATGATAATCCAACGGAAATCACTCCGGTTGTCACGGTGGGATTTATTGTTCTATGTGTGCTGGTTTTTTTATACGAAATCTCTTTGTCGGAAGGGACGAATGAAGCCTTTGTGTATATGTATGGAGCCATCCCGGCTGTGTTGTTTGGGTACGTTCAGCTGCCGCCCGAGCTCGTGAGTTTGCCCATATATGGCACCTTGCTCTCAAGTATGTTTTTGCACGGAGGCTGGATGCATTTAGTTGGAAACATGCTTTATCTTTGGATTTTTGGCAATAATATTGAAGATGTGATGGGGCATGGAAAGTTTATAGTGTTTTACCTTTTGTGCGGGGTTTTGGCTGCTTTGAGCCATGCCTTGATTGATCCAACATCAGAAATTCCGATGGTCGGTGCTAGCGGCGCTATTGCGGGTGTGTTGGGTGCGTATTTGTTGTTGTATCCCCATGTGCGAGTGTTGGTGCTAGTGCCTTATGGCTTTATCGGAACTTTTTATATTCCTGCGGTGGTGGTTCTAGGCTTGTGGTTCTTAATGCAATTGTTAAGTGGGGGGATGAGTGTTGGTCACGAAGGAGGGGGAGTGGCATTCTTTGCGCATATAGGAGGTTTTATTGCCGGAATGGCCTTAATTGGTTTATTCAAAAACCCCAATGTGAAATTTTTTAAAAGATAAAAATCTGGGATTTTTAAATGGGAAAAGTATTTTGAAAAATTTTATAGAAATGTATTGACACCTAAATACGACTGGGCTATATTCACGGTTCGCCCTGTGTGGCTGTTCTTTGAAAGTTAAATAACTGTCTACCAAAAACAGTAAATAAAGTGTATTGAAATGGCGGCCCTTGTAAGTGTAATTACTTTTGAGAGTTTGATCCTGGCTCAGAACGAACGCTGGCGGCGCGCCTAACACATGCAAGTCGAACGAGAATCCGGGGCAACCCGGTAGTAAAGTGGCAAACGGGTGAGGAATGCATGGGTAACCTATCCTTGAGAAGGGAATAACCCGCCGAAAGGTGAGCTAATACCCTATACGCTTCGCTTTTTTTGAAAAGTGAAGGAAAGCCAGGCCGAGGGCTTGGCGCTCTTGGAGGGGCTCATGTCCTATCAGCTTGTTGGTGGGGTAATGGCCTACCAAGGCTACGACGGGTAGCTGGTCTGAGAGGATGATCAGCCACACTGGCACTGAGATACGGGCCAGACTCCTACGGGAGGCAGCAGTGAGGAATATTGCGCAATGGGCGAAAGCCTGACGCAGCGACGCCGCGTGGG
>QJYE01000368.1 GCA_003235785.1 Nitrospirota bacterium | reverse complement strand
TAAGAGCGCGATTTCTTAAAGAGCCCGCTGGATTCGAGGGCAACTAGCGACTTGCTAGTTGCCCTCGTTTTTTTAGGTGAACCTTGGACGGTGTTCCTTGCCTTTGAACAATTGCCCTCGTTAAGATCGAGCACCAATGCAAACGATTATGCACGCTTTTGAGTTTGAGGCCCCATGTGCCACGTGAGCTGTCTCTCGCCGATATTTTCCAGATAGGCTACTACTGGGAAACAAAAATTCTCCTCACCGCCGTTAAGCTTGATCTCTTTACTCCTCTCAAGGGGGAGGCGCTGACGGTTCATCAGGTGGCTGAGGTCTTGGCCTTGAATGCTCGGGTGTTGGACCTGGTCATGAATGCTCTGGTGGCTATGCGTGTGTTAAGAAAAGAGGGCAAGCATTTCCACAATACGCCCGTGGCAGAACGCTATTTAGTTCAATCCAGCTCAGAATATGTGGGGCATTTATTACTGTTGCATGATGCCGAATGGAATAATTGGGGACAGTTGGAAGAAACGGTACGAACGGGCCAATCTCCTGTGAACCAGCATGTGTTTGAAACCCATCCTGAATTAGGAGCCAAGGTCCTCACCGTCTTGGATCGGATCGGGCGTGGCAGTGGCCCTGCTCTGGCCCAACGGCTGCAGCTTCAGGAAGCCAAACAGATGTTGGATATTGGAGGGGGAGCGGGGACCAATGCGATGGCTTTTTGTCGCGAATACCCGGGTCTGTCAGCGACGGTGTTTGATCTTCCGCAAACATTAACGGTGACCAAACAATGCGTGGAGGATGCGGGACTGAGTGATCGGATTCGGTTCCAGGCGGGAAATTTTCATGAAGATGCGTTCCAGGGAACTTTTGATGTCGCGCTCATGTCCGATATCCTGCATTACCAAGATGGGAAAACGAATGCGGCGTTAGTGGCGAAAGTCCATGGGTGTTTGATTGCAGGGGGACGATTAATTATTAAAGACCGGTTTTTAGACCCCTCTCGAACAAGCCCGGCATGGACGACCGCGTTTGCCGTCCATATTTTAGTGAATACCGAAAAAGGGGACTGTTTTACGATTGAGGAATCGCGGAAATGGATGGAGCAGGCGGGATTTAGCGCTGTTGAAGAATTAGAGCCGTGCGCCATGATTCAAGGCACGAAATAATGAAGGGATACCCATAAGACGTATGTATGAATTAGCGGAATGGCTTCGGGCGCCTGGGTTTTTTGGGACTCATGCCACGGTGGGGGCTGATGTCAGCCAATTCATGGCCACACTCTTTACGATCCTGTTTATCGTGGGATGGGTCCAAGCTCGCAAGAATAAAGCTGATCATCATCACTGGTTGATGTTGGGTGGGATGATCGCGATGTTAGCCTTTTTTACCAGCTATTACCTGTTTCGAAATCTCGGAGTCCTAGCCTTTGAAGGGAAGGAAGGGTTCGGTGGGTCACAAGCGCTTTATGATAATGTCTTTATCCCTCTCCTAACCGTCCACATCATCTTAGTGGTGATTGGGTTAGTCATGGCCATTTATATGATGGTCTTGGGGTTTCGGTCTCAAGCGTTCATCGATGGACGTCGTGTTTTGAAAGATGCGATGTTGCAAACGTCCGGACGCCGGATTGTGACTATCTTGGGAGGTATTACTGCGTTGGTGATATTCTTCTTTCTCTCGCGCGTGATGACCTCGGGGTTTTCTCTGGGGAAGCTGAGTGTCTATATTGGCTTGGCTGTGATCATAGCGATGGTGTTTGGGATTGAAATTTTGATTCAACGCATTTGGCCCAATGGAGCGCGGCGTCATCGGGTCTTGGGTAAGTTTACGATGATGATTTATTGCGTCTTATTCCTGACGGGAACGGCGACCTATACCATGTTGTATATTCTTTATCCTGGCAAAATCGGGTAATCCCTTCTATGCAATGCGGCTGTCATCAACCCTTTTGTGTGAAGGGCATTGAAGAGCTGGAGCCTGATGAGGTTTTGGCGGAATTTTATTGTGAGAGCTGTGGTTGGAGTGTTGGCGCGGAAGGCCGGCTAAAAGAAGTGGATCCTCTTGTTTCGGCAATCATGTGGACTGATGAGGCGAGTTATCACCTTTCACGGTTGCCACCATACCTTGCTCCTTTGGTCCGGGATGAGGTCGAGAGCTTTGCACAGAATCAGCAGTATCAGATTGTGACCCATGCTCGTATGGTGACAGCTAGAAACAAGGGCATGGTGGAATGGAGTGCTGATGCTGAACGTCGATTGGTGAATGTGCCTTCCGGGATTCGCGTCATGGCCAAGATTGAATTGGAACGTACTGCCCTTGATCGTGGCATGTCGGAAGTGACGGTGACCCTCATGGAAGAAGTAAAAACGCGATATTTTGGAATGGCGTCCGGGCGGGCATAAACTGGAAATCTCTAAGGGCATTCAAGAGAATGCCGATTTGAACCATACACCATACAACTGACTCATGTTACATCGTCTGTCTTTACGCGTTCTCCCACAGTTGAATCTCCTAGTGACGGATCTTCCGGTGCGAAAACGCAAGCGTGTGGTGATGCTGGCTCCTGGGCTTGTGGCCTTTGGGATCTATCGTGTGCTTAAAGATGTGTTGCCTCTCTCTGATCCGTTGGTGTTGTTAGGCCTCAGTGGCTGTGTGTCAGCACTTGCGGCTATCTGGGCCTATCGACAGGGGCGAGGTGTTTCGCTTCAAGAATCTTTTCGACAGGATGGGATGCAACGGTGGGTCTGGCTGGTCGGTTGGATAGGTGTCGCCTATGGCATGCAGCTTTCCCTCTTGGTGTTAGCCATTTTACAAGTGTTTGTGGGCTATGATTTTCTTTTGCATCCTGAGGGTCCGGCCATGATGGCCATGATCATACCCTGTACGTCCGTCA
>QJYE01000272.1 GCA_003235785.1 Nitrospirota bacterium | reverse complement strand
GTAAAAGTGGCACCCTGGTCTTCACCTGGACAGGAGACAGTAAGGTCTCCTCCAAGGTTTTTTGCCGCCAGGGCATTGCGGTGGTGTCCGGCACCCTGTTTGTCGCCTGGCCGGGAAAAACATTGGACGAAAATAGGGTGCAGATTCTCCTGGCGAATACCATTGCCTGAATCGCTCACCTGAATGCAGGTCCAGTTGGGTTTTTCCCTATTCGGGTGATTCGAATAGTCAGCCTGTGTGGGCCTGGGCCTTGTTGGCGAATGGCCTCCTTGGCATTGCGAATGAGATTCGCCACAATTTGAAGGACGTATGTTTTGTCTGTGAGCATTTGAGGCAGATCCACATAATCACGGGTAATCGCAATGTGCTATGTGTCGAATCCCGAAGCGTAGATCTTTAAGGCAGTTTCGAACAACATCGTGCTGCGCAGCAATAAGGTCTTTCATGGGTTTAATTTGAGAAATTGTGGACGAACAAGTTGAATGTGCCTCTGCTATCGTCTGTCCTTTCTTGACCTAAATCCCGCTTTCAGCTAGGGTCCTTTCTAGTGGAGGTCTTCCCTTCTTTTTCTCCCTAAATTAAGTCAATTCTTCAATTAACCCCTCTGACATTTTCGGCTGGAGAATTCATATGCGGCAACTTCGGGTGACCATTCTTGATCTGGTGACTAAAGGCCCGACCAATTCCATGTATGCCAGGGTGATGAACCAAAATCTTGCCAGCATTATGCCGCAAGTGGTTGGAGTATGGTGCGAGGAATTAGGGCATAAAGTGCGGTTTATTTGCTATACCGGTAGAGAGGATCTTCATCAAGAGTTATTAGAGGAGACGGATATTGTCTTCATTGGCGCCTTTACCCGTTCAGCGCTTACGGCGTATGCCATCAGTAATGTGTTTCGGTCACGTGGCGCGGTAACTGTGTTGGGCGGACCTCATGCCAGAAGTTACCCCCAAGATGCGGCCCGCTATTTTGATTATGTGGTTGGGTTTACCGATAAATCGCTCGTCCAAGATATTTTGTCTGACTGTGCACCCCATCGTCCCTTAGGACAACAACTTCAAGCCAAACAGCAACCGACGGAATTGCCGGGTGTCCAAGAACGATGGAAGTTTATTGAACCCACCTTAGCGAAAGCCCCAACCTCGTTTAAAATCGTCCCCATGCTGGGGAGCATGGGCTGTCCGTATACCTGCGGGTTTTGCGTGGATGCCAAAGTTGATTACCAGCCATTATCATTCGAGCAGATCAGTGAAGATCTGAAGTTTTTACGAACGAAAATCAAGCGGCCGATTGTGGCCTGGCACGATCCAAACTTTGGTGTCCGGTTCCAGGAATATATGCGGGCCATCGAAACGGCCATTCCTCCTAATAGTATCGATTTCATCGCGGAAAGCACGTTGTCCCTACTGTCTGAGCCTCACTTGGCACGAATGAAGCAGAATGGATTTAAGGCCATCCTGCCCGGCATTGAGTCGTGGTACGACATGGGAGACAAATCCCGCACCGGGCGACAAACCGGCCAAGAGAAAGTTCGGCAAGTGGCAGACCATATTAATTTGATTCTTCGCTATATCCCTTACGTGCAGGTGAATTTTGTGTTGGGATTAGATACCGACAAAGGACCTGAGCCGTTTGAACTCACCAAACAATTTTTGGATGCGGCGCCAGGAGCGTTTCCCGCGTTTTCCTTACTCACGGCTTTTGGTCAATCCGCCCCGTTTAATTTGTCACTGCAGAAGGAAGGACGAGTGCTTCCCTTTCCTTTCCATTTCTTAGATAACAACCACGCCATGAATGTGCGGCCAAAAAACTATGCATGGCCGGAATTTTATGACCATGTGGTGGAAGTCTCGCGTCATGCGTTTTCCTGGCCGATGATTGCGAAGCGGATGATGTTGAATCGCGGCTGGATTCCCAAATGGTTCAACTTTGTCCGTTCGGTGTCGAGCGAAGGATTCGGACGAATTGCCTATCACACCAAAATGAGAGAACGCTTAGATAACAATAGAGCAATCAGACAGTTCATCGAAGGAGAGACGACAGAATTGCCAAACTTTTACTTGAGAAAAATTCAAGGGAAGTTGGGTCCCTTGTGGAACATGTTGCCGGCAGGGGCGGTGATGCACGAACATCTAGCCTATCTCAACTCCCAAGATGCCAACCTCATTATGCCTCTCCCTCTCGATCCGCCTCCCGCCCTCGCTCAAGCCACTGCTTGAGAGGCAACTCTTGAACCTAGAAACGGCAATTTGGCCAGAATAAAGTAGACTTTTGTGATCCAACTGCTTTTTTTAGGTTGAACCAACTCGTCTGGCTGTCACCACATAGCGGAGCGGCCCACCGGGAAGCACGGCATCGAATGGATAACAGGTAATCAGTCGCAAATTGGATTTGCCTTGATTCGTTGGCAGTGAGTTGATTCGACTATCGACGACTTCCATTGTTTCCACCACGAAGCTCCGCCAATTTCCTTGACGTGTTTGCACCGTCATACTTTCCCCGAGTTGTATATCCCGGACAAACGAAAAATGCGTATCGCGGTGGCCGCTTAAGAGCAGGCCCTGTGAGTCGTCGTCCGAAAATTCTCCATTCCCTAGCTTCCCTGGCCCAAAGGCTAAGGATTGCCCGCTGGCATCGGCCAGAATAATCTGGTTGATGCCCAGCCGGGGAACGATCAACCGACCAACCGGCCAGGTATCAGCCCATGGCCAGGGTTTGACGGGCTGTTGCGTCGCGAGCGTCTCCTGCCAGGCATGCTGCAACAACCATTGGGCGGCCAGAGCTTTAACGTGAATCCAGGCTCCTTGCCCGATTAGCCAGCTTCCAAAAACCAATAACAGACTCGCCACGATCCACGCCATGCGAAGGGTTACCGGTGTGCGA
>QJYE01000304.1 GCA_003235785.1 Nitrospirota bacterium | reverse complement strand
AAAATGAGCGGAGAGCCAATCAGTGTAAAAGTTGAGGATATTATGGAAGAGCAAATGACAAAGTCTGAAGCAGTAAAAGTGGCTTCCATTTTTGAGCCAACGTCTGTGAATGTGGCTTCAAAAGAAAATACCGTGGCTCCGTAAGATGAGAAAGTGCAACACAGGAGGAGCATTATGAGAGGACCTATAGCGGGCGGGGCAATTCTACTTGCCGGGATGTTTGTCTTTTTAAAGTTTATCCTTCCGTTGCTTACAGCACCCCTTCCAGCAAGCTTGATCTATCTGTATTTGGCCCTCACATTAAGCGGAATAATGATTTACGGAACCATGAGTGCGTCATCGTTGGAATCCCTCATGGGACCAATTTTTAGATTTATTTCAGGAAAAGGGCAGTCAGGGGTGGGCCAAATGGCAAGGTTAGCGGTTTTAGTATTATTCCCCTTATTAGTGGGATGGCAAACCTATACTCGATTGGCCCCAAGTGATCTTCCGCCTGCAGAAAATCGGACGATTCACCCGGCCCCGCCAGGTGAGTTCGTAGGGTTGGCCAATCCCTATCAAAATAATGAAGCCAACGTAAATATGGGGAAAGGTCTTTATGCAGCCTACTGTTCCCCTTGCCATGGCGCCAATTATGATGGCAAGGGACCAGCTGCGCCTGGATTTAATCCTCCTCCGGCTAACTTCAGCGATCCAGGAACGATTGCCCAATTACAGGAATCCTATTTGTTCTGGAGAATAAAAAAGGGTGGTGTCGGGTTGCCAGTCGAAGGAATGCCTTGGAAATCAGCCATGCCTCGCTGGGAAGTAGAATTACCCGATGAATTTATTTGGAAGATCATCATGGGGGAATATGATGGGGCCCATCAATCACCTCGGACATGGGAAGAAGAAGAATAGCAGGTCGTTCATTACACGATGCAGGTCCGTTTCGGGGAGAATTATGACATGCTGAACAGACTGAGGGTACTCTCAACAATATTATTTGTGGGAGTATTCGGAATACTCTGGTTTTCAAATGGGTTTGCGAATGACCCCCCACCAGCTGACGAAGTGGGTGCAAGTGTGTCGGTCAGAATGTATCAAATTGAGGGAGCTCTTCCTGTAGATGATCCCAATTCCCCGCAATGGGCTTCGGTGGAAGAATCCGAGTTTAACCTTGCGCCACAGGTACATTGGCCGGAACGTATTCAAGAAGTGACCGTTAAATCCGTGAAAGTTAAAGGCCTTCATAACGGCCAGGATCTGGCTCTCTTACTTGAGTACGAAGATCCAACCGAAGACCCCAAGGACGCGGCAGCTGTGGAGTTTATGGTGGGAGATCAAAAGGCCCACTTTGCCCATGGGCAGGAAATGCTTCAAGTTGAAGGGGGTCCTGTCAATATTTGGTTTTGGAAAAAAGAAAACGATAAAGCCTTGGATATGAGTGCTAAGGGTTTTAAGACTCTGGCCACCCAAGAAAAACAAGATGTGAACGCCACCGGTGTCTGGGCCAATGGTTCCTGGAAGGTGGTGTTTACGCGGGCGCTCAAAACGGATGATGAACAAGATGTCCAAATAGAACCAGGTGAATGGCGAAGTGTGGCATTTGCTTTTTGGGATGGTGCGGTCATTGACGGCTTGGTCAAAGAAAAAGGGAGCCAGAAGGCTGTGTCGTCCTGGTGGTCGATTCGTGCAGAGCCGAGCGCTGATAATTCCATATTCGGCTGGGTAATTCTTGGTCTTGCTCTAGCGGCTGGTTTTGAATTTGTCGTGATACGGAAATTGAGAAAGGGCCAATCAGTATGAAACCGATGGCCGGGGTATATCTAAGAACGATATTGAATTGTATGGCAGTCGCGTTGGTTGCCAGTCTTCTCTTGTATGGTTGCGCGGGTGATGAACGATCAGGCAAAGGAAAGAAACTGTACAACCATTATTGTAGTCATTGTCATGGGGAGTCCGGCCAGCAGGGTGAGGGTTTTAATTGGGATCGTATGCCTGACCCAAGGCCAAAAAACCTGGCCTCCAATGCTGAGATGTCAACATTTAGTGATAAAGAAATTTTTGATACCGTTTATCGAGATATGCGGGATACTTCGGATCCAAAGGTGTTAGATGACGATAATTATTTTGCCGTCGCTACGATGCCAACTTTTAAGTATACCCTTTCAGAGGAAGAAATTTGGGATATTGTCGGGCATGTTCGCACCTTGCATGGAATGTCTTTGACGTATGATTTACTCGGACGAAAAAAAGAATTAGAGGAAGCCTTCCAATTGGCGCAACAAGAAATGGAAGCGGCGAAAGCCACTTATGAAGCTGCCACAGAAAAAGCGGAAGCTGCTCAGGCGGCCTATGAAGAAACCTTAACTGATGAGCAACTTGATAACTATGAACCGGAAGACATAGAGCTTCCCGAAGAAGCGGTTTTTCTCGCGGTTAATGAGAAATATGAAAATGCGAAAACTGCGTTAGAAAATTTTTCTAAACGCCCGAAAAAAACACGAATTGCGCGGCCGGATCTCACAATTTCTGAGGATGATCGGGTGGAGCAAGCCAAGTTAGGTGAGCATCTCTATACCGCAAAATATGGCTGTAACGGGTGTCATAGCTTGAACGACATCGGTGGGTTGGTGGGGCCTGCATTGGATCGAGCTGGTTTTCGCCTCAATTCCACTTGGGTGTATCAATGGGTTCGTAATCCGCAGGCGATGAAAAAGCATACACGCATGCCTAACTTGGGTGCTTCTGATGCCGATGCCCGTGCGCTCACCTATTACTTAGATACTTTGCGGGCCCCAATCCCAGAAAAGCCGGTTCCAGAACCTGCATAACCGGTAGGCCGTTCGCGTCAATTCCTTCTCTGACATTCTATCCTCTGACCATTTGGCTCGAACGGGCTA
>QJYE01000026.1 GCA_003235785.1 Nitrospirota bacterium | reverse complement strand
TTGAATCATTGATTGATGATGAACGACGAACCAACGCCTTCGGATTACGCATGAGCCTCAATATGCTGAAAGAATTTCCAGGAGAGTTCGACGACACAGGAGCCGACTGTACCACCGGCTCAGAGAAACGGGGTTTCGGGAAACCCGTATAGAGCATCTGGTTGGCCAAAATCCATGGCCATAGGAATCAAATAATTGCCCAACATGAAAAAGCTACCCAAGAAACGTCAACAACAGCGCATGCATCGTGCCTGGCCTGTACCAATGGAAGTGAAACCCAGCGCCATAGAGGGACGTGGACTCTTCACGAAAGTTCCCTTACGGGCCAGGCAGAAAATCGGCGAATTTGCCGGAGAACGTATTACTCAAGACGAAGGCCGGAAACGTGCCAAGACCAGGAAGCAGATCGCCATTGTGGAAATCCACAATGGCCAAGCCATTGATGCCGGGAATGAAACCACAGGCTTTCGCTTCATCAATCATTCCTGCTCACCCAATACCTTTTTGAGAATTATTAGGGAACGTGCCGAGTTCTATACCCTCCATCCCATCAACGCTGGCACTGAGCTGACGGTCAATTGTCACCCATCGCATCACCAGGGCACCCTGAGCTGCAAATGCGGCACGGCTACTTGCCGGCAGTTTCTCTAGTTATTGCTATGTAGAAAAATGAAGATGATATTGAACCCGACCTAAGAGGATGGAACCGGCTCTTCCCGTTAGACGATGCGGCATTCGCCTCTTCGCCCACAGCTTGGGCTTGATGCTGATTGGCCTCTTGTTGCTCAAGGGGATTCCTGCCCTGGGGGCAGAACCTCCCTCACTCCCTATCCAAGTATCGGAGTCCCCGTTGATACAACTCCAAAAATTGCAGGCTCAGCACAACCTAGATTCTTCCGACCCGACCACACTTTTACAAATGTCAGACTTATATTTCGAAATCGGAGAGGATATTTATCAGGAAGAAGACCAGAAACGGCAGGCATTTGAAAATGGATCACGCCTGGCCAAGCAGGTTCTGGATATGGAAGAAAATAATGCGGAAGCCCATTTTTTATACGCCGCAAACCTTGGAGGCGCCGCACAAATTTCTGGTGTCATCGCCTCTGCCCTCACGGTCAACACGTTGAAGACCCATGCGCAAAGGGCATTGGAACTGAACCCCAACCACGCACCAGCACTTCACATGATGGGAATGTTGTTAGAGGAACTTCCCTGGTTCCTCGGCGGTGACCCGAAAATGGCACTCACGTACCTCGTTCGTGCCACGAAAGCAAAACCCGATTACACGCGAGCGAGGCTTGATTTGGCGAAAGCCTATATCAAACGGCAAAATCTTCCTGCTGCTCGTGAGGAACTTCTTCTCATCGTACGCAAACCCTCCGGATCTCCTGCATCGCTATCCCGGCAACGCAATCTTCAGGAAGCCCAAATGCTGCTTGATTCCCTCCAGGCCTATCCCTAATCCCAACGTCACTCCCTGACGGCATATTCTCTTGGTTAAGGAATATTCCTTCTCCTCATTATTCCAGCCGCCGCTTTTGACAAATCAAAGGTTGTCAAGATTGACCAGAAAGGTCAGTTTGTCTGTTCAGGCATAGAGGCCTAATACCTATACACAAATCTGAAAAGCTTTTTAAAGAGGAGGGAGAACGCCAATGGAAAAAATTACAAATCATAGTGAGGCAAGGCACATCTCCAAAGTCCTTAACTTATTTGATATACTAAAAAACTGTTACTAGTCTGCGAGGACACCCTATTACAATCACACCAGGAGGTCATGATGATCCAATCCGTTAAACGTCCTATCCACCGCTTGAGCAACATCGGAACAACATTCCGGTGGTCCAGCAGTCTCTTATTGATCTGTGCACTCAGTCTATGTGGAACCTCAGCATGGGCAGATGGAGACGGTCATGGCTATATGCATGACCCGAAGTCGCAACTGGAACATTTGACCAAAAAACTTGATCTGACCCAAGAACAACAGGACAAGATTCTCCCCATTCTTCAAGACAAGCATGAAAAAATGGAAGCGCTCCATGCTCAGATGAAGGAAATGCGTCAACAGGCCATGGGCAAAATTGAAGCCGAATTGACCCCGGAACAACAAAAAGAATGGAAAGAGCTACAAGAGGAACGGCAGGAAAAGATGAAGGAATACAAAGGGAAGCACGGGAAGGGCAAGGGCCATGAAAAAAGCAAGCATGGCAAAGGGCAAGACCACGATTAATTCTTGATAATGGACCTGAGGCCGGGAAGCCCAATGTTGTGGCAACCCGGCCTTTTTGGGGAAAGAGGAAATTGTTGTGAACAAATGTTTTTAGGAACCTTCTGGAGAGACGGAAGGCAACCCCAATGCAGAGCGAAGCTGGAGGATACGTCCCGAAAGAAGAGAGCCCGTCAGGTGGACAGGTTCATGAGCCACCTTCCACACTGGCTGAAAAGGATCAGGGTCGGTCCTCAACCGGGGAATGACATGCCAATGCATATGCGGAACCTGATTGCCTAACAGTTCTGAGTTGATTTTTCTGACATCAAAAATTTTCGTCATGGCCTCCCCGACTCGACTCACATCATCAATCAGCTCCGTACGCTCCCCACGAGTGAGTTGAAACAATTCAGTGCGATGATCTGGAAGAATGAGGACGGTCCAACCTGAGAAGAACTGATCCTCAAACATATACGCCCTGGTCAGCCCAAGATCTCCAATCCAATGATCTGATGGCGGCCAAGCCTTCTCACAAATTTTGCAGAAATCGCCCTCACTCATAAGTAATTTGCCCCTTACATTTCTTTTCCCATAACGGGCAGGTAAGATGCCACAGAATGTTCAAAGAATTCGTGACACGTCCTACAACAAGCGACCACTCCCTTTACCCGTACCTTAGGAATATATTTCGATGACGCAAACTGCGGAAATTCGAGTGAGCTACCGATATCTCAAAGAACACCCATGGGTCGTTCAAGGGATCACAGGTTTCCTTTCAGCATATTACATGGAATACCCGGGCTTCCAAGTGAAGAAACATTTTGATGAGCTCGAAACCGGCATCCATGTCTGGATCTGTGACATTCCATCCAACATGAAAGTGCTCCGACTTCTCAGACGGCTCAAAGAAGATATTCCTCCCTGCCACTACAAACAATTGGAAACACAAGCCGCCACCTGCCCTCAATATCTCATTGATAGCCCAGACACCGAACCCGAGTAGAGTAATGCCCCTCCCCTTTGTCGTCGTACAGATTAAAAGGCAATGTCAAAAGAATAACCGTCGACCAATATTCTCTTTGTATCTCTCCTTGCCCTCAGAGAAGATACGATGAACACCACACAAAGAAAAAACAGAGTCCTGAAGAAAGGAGTTCATATGCCACTCCCATTTGCTCACGTGTCCCGAAGAACAATCTTAACACGAAGTGCAGGGTTCTTCGGATTAATTATGAGTGGTTTCTTCACTAGCGCCAGCTTTGCCGCACTCCTCATCAAACCAACACCCAGGCAGGCCTTAGGTCCATTTTTCCCGGATGACGGAGATGAAGTGAATAGCATTCGTGAAAATCCTGACCCCAATCTCCCCATCAGTCAGGCCAACGATCAGGATCTGACATTTGTGAAAGGCCTCAAGGGGAAAGCACAAGGGCAGATGGTTTACCTCAGCGGCAAAATTCTCGATGAGAAATCCGGTCAGCCGATACCCGATACGACCCTCATCATGTGGAGCGCCTCCGCCTCAGGCCGATACAACCACAAAGGGGACGAAGGGACATACAGTTTCCCGCATCCAAAAACCGGAAAAATGATTCACCGCACGCATGATCCTTATTTTCAATATTGGGGAAAGGCCGTCACAAACCAACAAGGTGAGTATTGGTTTAAAACCATCGTGCCAGGATTTTATCCCATTGATCTCAAATCCGGCCTCTTTCGGCCCTCCCACCTGCATTTCAAAATTCTCTCTCCGAAAACGCCATCGTTTGTCACACAACTCTACTTCAGGGGAGACCACATACCCAATAACGCTCTGAATCAGGAATTGCTACCGAAGGATGTCGTGATCCTGGATGCCGGACTTACGCCGGAAGAACAGGAGCGCGTCATTGTCGACTACGCACCCGATCCATCAGGAAAAATGAAAGATGAGTTAGTCGGACATTACAATTTTGTGATTCCCGGGTAGAGAAAGGAGGGAATCAGACTTCCCACTGAAAAGGCGAGGTTCCTAGCCTTGCAGATCTTGGAGATAGGCAGCTTCATCCTGAAGGTGCTTTCGTAAAGCAGAAGTATGTGGAGCCATGGCTGTCCGTTTCCGCCAAAAACCATCCAACGCGGCCGTAATACTGAACGTATCGATTCCATCAGAGTCAGAATCCCGGCGATACTCTAAGTATGCCAAAATGGCTCCCGCCTCCTCACACGTGAAAATCGATAAGCGATATCGAGCATAATCATAAAACGTCATGGCACCATAGCGCCTGGGATTCAATAATGCTGACTTCCCAATGGTCTTTTCATATACTCGCGCTTTAGTCGGCAAGCGCACCACCGCATCGGAAAACCCTCCCGTCAGATGGAAAAGGGGATCCGCAATTTGCAACTGACCTTCAAGATCTGCAATCAAATAGGCAGGAAGAAAAAACCGGAAACCGCCCTCCGAAAAAAAGCTGAGAGCCTCGGAATTCGCATCAAGAACTTCTGCCGCAACCTGGGACCAATCGGCCACCCCCAAAAATGGCGCAATAACCTCAGACGGCTCGCAGCCCTCACGGCTTCCCACAAGAAAGACATCACCAGGATGCGAAGTCTCCCTGAATGCTTCCCGAATCAGATCGATGACCTGTTGGCTTTCCCTCATACACAATCAGAGTATCAGCTCATCCGGCTTATGCCTATTGGGAAGAATGCACATTGAAGAACGCTAAAATCTTGCACTTCATTGATCAGATCATGCCTAAAAAATTCTGAGCTAACGCCGTCCTCTTTTTTTCGTCCCCCCGCAAGACGTCAGGGGCGATCCATTCACGTCCTCGTCATTTCCACCAGTATTGATCGTCCACCTGGAGACAGATCCTTCGCCACGGGCTCAGGATGACCGACCGATTGTAAGCTCCCTGAATTCCGAAGAATTCATCCCCTCAATGAATGAGCAAATCTCATTGTTGATGGGCTAATGAGATCCGATCAGGGAAGTTGGAAATAATGCCATCGACACTTAGACGCTTCATTCGTGCAATATCTTCAGGCTCGTCAACCGTATAGACGAACACCTTGATACCCTGGGCCTGAAGCGCCTTCACCCACACAGCCGTCACACAATTCAAGGCCAATCCCACATGCGTGGCTGGGGCGTTGATAGCAAAACCTGTGGGAGATATCGGCACACCCTCCAGCAATGCCAGCACGTAGGCATCTGCCATTGAACTCCTCACGGCCAGCAATTCCTCATGAAAAAACGAGGCATAAATTACCAGCCCCTGAAAGTTACTCGCCTTTACTCTCGCACAAACCTCACCGGCTATCCCCCTCACCTTCAGTTCAATTATGGCCCCGGCCCGTCCATTGAGACATGCGAGGGCTTCTTCCAGTAAAGGAATCCGTTCTCCCCCTCCCGCATCCAATCCGCGCAGAACCGTGAGAGGCAAGAACTCAACGCTCCCCTCACCGTTTGTTGTCCGGTCAACCGTATGATCATGAAAGAGCACCAATGCTCCATCTGCAGATCGCTGGACATCAAACTCGACCATATCGACGCCCAATTGGATAGCCAGCTCCAGCGACGCCAGCGTATTCTCCGGCGCATGCCCCGCAGCACCTCGATGTCCAATCCGAAGAGGATTCCCTTGGATCGTAGTAGTGCTAATCATATCAATGGCTTTTCTTTTTCGAGTTTAGGAACACAGAAAAAAAGGCGTGGTTGCCATCCACCCTACCACGATGCCCCGCTTAAAGATCGGGAGAGAAAAATGTGACGAAGCCTTGCACTATCGAATCTAGTCGCCTCGGCTAAACAGCATTCCTCTGTCGGACAAACTTGGCCGGAGCTGGGGCTTGCGACAATAATCTGCAAGATACCCCTGCTCCACAGATTGAATCTCGAAATGGTCGAAAACCGTTGCTTATTCATTACCAGATAACATTCTCCGTAAGCCGTACTGCGGAACAAAAAACAAACAACCCGATCATGAGCAACCCAAATGGGCTCTTCATGAGAAGCCTCCCTGTCGGACCATTCAAACCCCAACAACCAATCATGATTCATAGCTGGATAATCCTAAAAACAGCAGTTGGATCACGAAAGTCTGCCCAAGCTCTTCACGCACCTAGGAAATTTCAACAATCTCTCTTCACCCGTAAGGTGACCACGAGTTGTAGAAATTACCTATGCACATAAATACTTTGCACAGCTTTTTCGCGCCCAACTGCTGTTTCTAGGATAATGCGGTGATTGACTTTCTAGGAGGCCAGTCGAAGGGATAAGAGATAAGGTTCAATCTGTCTGAAGCAAGATTTCGAAGGAAACATCTCGAACGCAGGTCACTTTTTTTACCAGACTACTGCAGGTTCGAGTGTTGGGGGGTGCAGTTTATTGAACCTGGTCTCGGAGCTTTCGTAGCTCTGGCAGCAAAACAGGAATATCATCTCTAATGATGCTCCAGACCGTGTCGTTATCGATTCCCAGGTAACCGTGAATGAGACGGTTACGAGTGGCGATCACCTGTCTCCAGAGAATTGCGGGATTCGCTTCACGTATTTCAGCAGGAATATGCGTGGCCGCTTCGCCTAAGAGTTCTAGATTGCGTATGGTAGCATCATAGTTCAGTCCGCTAGCCACGAATCTATTCTGGTCAAGACCATCGGTATAGACGACCACTTTTTCGGCAAAGCTAATCATATCGTCGAGATAAAAATTCCATTCCCGATCAGACATTCACCGACTCCTGCTCAATAAAAGGACGCAATTCAGGTCGAAGAGCTTTTTCAGTCACCAGATCAACAGGACAGCCAAGAGCATCCTCTAAAGAGAACTGTACGCCAAAGTACCTCTGTGAGGTGGCAGGACCATCGAACGCCACCACGATATCGACATCACTGTCGGGACGAGCTTCATCACGGACAGTTGAGCCGAACAAAGCCAACCGCACAACACCAAATCGCTGCGCCAATTCTGGCTTGATACGAGTCAACACTTCCAATGTTTGCGCTCGATTCATACCGCTTCTCTCTTTGAGCTTCTTCTGCAGGTAAATACGATCCTCATCTTTTCATCGGGGCAATATAAGTTAAGTGTCAGTCGTTTGTCGAAATGATGGCAGATGAATCCTTTAATATTCGCATAATACGACTTCTCTGTGAACCTCATCAGTATAATTTCATGCTGTTTTTAGTAAGCTTGATTTCCGTTCCAAGTGGACTCCGCTTTGGTATATCCAACTGTGCATTGAGCGAATAGGTCCTTTCGAGATTCTCTCCGAATTAAGCCATTCCAGAAATAAATTTCGGAGGTAGACCTCCGCTGCTCGTTATTCACCACATAGCATTCCGCCTAGAGTGCACTATGGCAGCAGCGCAAATATGAGGAAACCAAATTAGGCGTGAGTGAGAATGATTCCGAAGGCCACCACAACTCCGCCTGCCATGGCCGCTAGACTGTAGGGACGGTCTTCCCGCTCCGCCAAGGGGAGAAGATGTGTGGCTCCCACATAAACAAACGCCCCAGCTGAAACCGCCAGCAGCGCGCCCAGCACGGTTTGATTGAGTTGATGGATCATGGGGATCGCCACAAGCGTCCCCAATGGCGTGGTCAGGGCCGCAGCCAGAAAAGCCAACAGCCATGCCTTTTTCGGAGTAAACCCGCCTCGCAGCAACAGCACATAGGTGACGATTCCTTCCGGAAACTCATGCAAGACCATACCGAGTGCCGCTAACGTTCCGGTTAAGACACTGACACTAAACGTGATGGCATACACCACGCCATCCAGCGTCGAATGAAGACCGATACCGAGCAGAGGAATCAGCCCGATGGCTGTGTCAGGAGTACTATCGCAGACATAGGCATGAATAAACCGGTTAATCAGGTGAAAGGCCAGATAGCCCACCAGCAAAAACACCGGGGCCTGCTCGTTCATACTGAAGGCATGGGGAATGAGGTGGAGAAAGGACACCGTAATCAGCACGCCTGCGGCAAAACAGGAAAAATACGTCGAGTTGAGGTGCCCCCACGTTCCAAAACGGCGAATGACGAAGAGACCTGTGGTCGTAACTCCAGCCGCGAGGAAACTGGCCAGGATTGCAAATTCGAAGTGGGCACTTGACATGTGGCAAGATTACCTTGGCACCGTTAAGGAAAAAATACCTGCCAACACCCTGCAGGCATGACACAATGAGGGAAGAATTCTAATGGCAACTCCCAAGAGAAACAATGATGCTTACATGCTCTTGCTTTAACAAAAAAATCGAGCTAAATGTATCCGGGCATTCCTGATAAATTCCAGGTTTTTCAAGAACAGAACAAATCCCAGTAGACCATGCCATTCTGACCAGAACGAAGACTCTCGTTGAACCCTAGGGCCTCTCGACCTTGGCACAGGTTCTTCGCCGTGGGCTCAGAATGACAAACCGGTTGGTGGCTACTGCCGGCACACATTATTGATTCACTTGTAAGAGCATGAAATCGAAGTTTCTATACTTTAGTCCTACAAACGAAAGGCTTGATGGCATTTCACGCAGGCGTGGATGGTCTGCTCGAGGTGAGGGAGGATCTGCTTAAGATCTTTGGTCGGGATCACGGCGCCAAGGGCTTCCGCGGCCTGATGATGCGCCATCGCCAGCTCATGGTAGGCAGGAGGGAATGTGGCGCTCTGCTCTCGCTGCATGGCCACATGATGCTTCGCGAAACCAAGTTCCACAATCGCCAAGGTGGCTGCCTTGGAAAAATCTTCTCGCGCCAATGCCGAGACAATGGCGTCGATGGCTTCAAGATGCTCGCGCATGGTCAGCTTGAGACCTTCTTGCGCCGCAGGAGGAAGGTCCAACGCCATGCGGTTCATGAGAGGCACCTTCGGCAAATTAGGTTCCGCCTTGTGCGTAGCATGATGATCAGTCTCTGCGCTCGAGAGGCTCACACTCATCCCTAGCATGAAGAGGATGGCCATTCCAACGCCGACCTTCATCCGTTTTAGAGATTCTTCCTTTTTCATAAGACAACACCTCCCTGGGTCAGAGCATCGACATCAGTGGTGTGGTTTGCCATGCGGTTACTTGATGCTGACGGTTCCTCGTAAATCTCCGGCTTTGTATCCGGTGGCAACGTCGAAGGGATAGCGTGGGTGCAGAAAAGGTCATGATCGAAACAGGCATGGTTCCTACC
>QJYE01000244.1 GCA_003235785.1 Nitrospirota bacterium | reverse complement strand
ATTGAAGAGCTTGTTCGTCGGCTATGGCTATCAGCCGTTTTTTGTGGAAGGGGATGACCCCGAAACGATGCATCAGATGATGGCGGAGACGTTGGATCAGGTGATGAAGGAGATCCGCACCATTCAGCATCGCGCCAGAGAAAAAGGGGAGACCACGCGCCCGTGCTGGCCGATGATCGTTTTGCGAAGCCCCAAGGGGTGGACGGGTCCCAAAGAAGTCGATGGGAAAAAAACCGAGGACTCCTGGCGTTCCCATCAGGTGCCCTTTGCCGAGATGGCGACCAAGAAGGATCATATTCAACTTCTGGAAAAGTGGATGAAGAGTTACAAACCTGAAGAATTGTTTGACGAAAATGGCACACTCATTCCTGAATTGGCCGAACTGGCTCCCAAAGGTGAACGGCGAATGGGCGCAAATCCTCATGCCAATGGAGGTTTGTTGTTGAAAGATCTGAAAATGCCAAATTTTCAGGACTACGCGGTAGAGGTTTCCAAGCCCGGAAAGGTGTTTGCTGAAGCCACGCGGGTGATGGGCTCTTTTCTTCGGGACGTGATGAAACGCAATATGAATAACCGGAATTTCCTGGTCTTTGGACCGGATGAAACAGCCTCGAACCGGTTAAGTGCACTCTTTGAGGTGACGAAACGTCGATGGGTGGCTGACACTGTTCCTGAAGATGACCACCTGGCTTTCGATGGGCGGGTGTTTGAAATTCTCAGTGAACATACCTGCCAGGGTTGGCTGGAGGGCTATTTGCTGACGGGACGCCACGGATTTTTCTCTTGCTATGAGGCCTTCATTCACCTGATCGACTCCATGTTTAACCAGCATGCTAAGTGGTTGAAGGTCACGGGGAGTGAGATTCCGTGGCGGAGACCTATTGCGTCACTTAATTATCTCCTGACCTCCCATGTGTGGCGGCAGGACCATAACGGATTTTCTCATCAAGACCCGGGGTTTATCGATCATGTGGCGAATAAGAAAGCCGAGGTCATTCGTATTTATCTGCCGCCTGATGCCAATAGCTTATTATTCATCACGGATAAATGTCTGCGCAGCCGGAACCTGGTCAATGTGATTGTGGCTGGCAAGCAACCGGGATTGCAGTATCTCAGCATGGATGCGGCCATCAAGCATTGCACAGCGGGTATTGGTATTTGGGAATGGGCCAGTAACGACAAAGGCGGAGAGCCTGATGTGGTGATGGCTTGTGCGGGTGATGTGCCGACGTTGGAAACCTTAGCGGCGGTCGACCTTCTTCGTCAGCAGGTTCCCGATTTGAAAGTGCGTGTGGTGAATGTGGTGAACCTTATGAAGCTTCAACCGCAAAGCGAGCATCCGCATGGGCTGTCCGACAAGGAGTTCGATACCCTCTTCACCACGGATAAGCCGATCATCTTCGCCTTTCATGGCTATCCCTGGTTGATTCATCGTCTCACGTATCGTCGCACCAATCATAAAAATCTCCACGTGCGGGGCTATAAGGAAGAAGGTACCACGACCACGCCTTTTGACATGGTGGTCCTCAATGATCTTGACCGGTTTCATCTCGTGGCTGATGTTATTGATCGCGTTCCGAAATTGGGATACCTCGCGGCTTATGCCAAGCAGGCCATTCGCGATAAAAAAATCGATCATAAAACCTACATCGCCACGCATGGCGATGACATGCCGGAAATCAAGAACTGGAAGTGGCCGGACAAGTAGAACGACAAGAAAGATCGAATTGGGTAAGGGATATTCATCGGGTCCCAAAAATACGGGCGCAAGCCATGCGAATAGATTAATCTTTAGGGGCAATGCTTGAACGGAAGAATCGGGAGATGCCAAAAATTAGTAGAATTGTACTGGCCATACTGTCTTTCGTTCACTTTTTTGCTGTAGGACAGGCAGAGGGGCAGAGTCCTTCTGTATTTGAGATTCCTCTCAAATCGGGCAACATCGTCTTACAAAGAGGAACCATCAAGACAGAAGGGAGCCGTTATGTGATTGTGCAATTTGACAAAGTGCTCAGCGAAGAGACGCGAGCGAAGCTGGGCGGGGCAGGGATTCGTCCGCTGTCATTCCTGTACAAAAATGCATGGTTGTGTGCGGCGGAGCAATCGGTTTTTACCCGATCGGTGGTTAATGAATTCGCAATAGCCGCTGTCACCCCCTGGAGGGCAGAGGATAAGGTAGCGCCTAAGTTACGAGAGGGGCAATTTGAGGAATGGGCGGTGACAGATAAGGGAGAAGTGAAGCTCCTGGTGACTTTTTTCGAAGATATCGCCAGGAGCGAAATGGAAGCCATCGTACGGAGATATTCGTCTACCTCGAAGGTATACAGTGAACCGAACATCTGGGCGATACAGGTGCCACCTAGCCTGATCAATCGTCTGGTCAATGAAGAGGCTGTTCAATCCGCTACAGAAGGGCCGAGTCCTCCGATACCGCTCAACGACACGTCTCGCCTTGCCATCAATGTCGAAAGCGTTCAACTGATTGACACACATGTTGTCCCGCCAATGTACAACGGTCTGTCTGGAAAAGGTATTAATGTTGCGGTATGTGAGAACGCTGATGTGCACCATTCGGATTTTTTTGACTACCTTGGCAATATGAAGACGCCGCGTTTTCTTAATTTTCTGAATTTCCCCCTTGGAACAGGCGTCAGTCACGCCACACACGTCGCGGGCATAATAGGAGGAAACGGCTGGGATAGTATCAACGGCACGATAGACGGGAAACCGGGTGGCGCCTTTCAGTGGCGGGGCATGGCACCAGAGACATTATTAATCAATGGTGGAGACTTTACTCTCTGCAAGCCAGGGTACGAGAGCAATTTCCGAGTTGATGCCAGTAACCATTCTTATGTGATGAATGCGACCGGCAACTATGATGAAACGGCGGCAGC
>QJYE01000052.1 GCA_003235785.1 Nitrospirota bacterium | reverse complement strand
AACGGGGACCCTCACGCGAAATGAGATGACGGTTCAAACGATGGACACCGCCGCCTATACCATCGATGTCAGTGGTGTCGGATATGATCCGCATGGGGGGTTCTTTTTACATGAAAACTTGGTCGCGCTTGCTGATATGCCCGACCTCATGGAACTCGCTCGAGCGGGAATGTTATGTAACGATTCTGATTTGGCGCATGTGGAGGGAGTCTGGCGGATTCATGGTGATCCGACGGAGGGGGCATTGGTGACCCTTGCCAGAAAAGCGGGACTGGATCTTGGTTTCGAACGGGAAATGTTCCCGAGGACGGATGTGATTCCATTTGAATCGCAACATCGGCTGATGGCGACGTTGCATCATGATCATGCCGGACATGGATTTATGTATGTGAAGGGTGCCCCTGAGCGGGTGTTGGAGATGTGCGCGTTTCAGCGAACTCTGGGAGAGGATCGTCCGTTGAATGTCGGGTCGTGGCATGACCGGATTGAGCAGATAGCGAGTCGAGGTCAGCGCGTGTTGGCCGTGGCATTTGGATCGACCAATCACGAACATCGAGAGTTGCGCTTCAGGGATGTGGAGGGTGGACTCACATTGTTGGGGCTGTTCGGCATCATTGATCCGCCAAGGCCGGAAGCCATGGAAGCGGTCAGGCAATGCCGGCAAGCCGGCATTCGAGTCAAAATGATTACCGGCGATCATCTGGTGACGGCAAGAACTATCGGCTTACAGATGAATATCGGAGATGGCGCACCGCCCATCTCGGGGCAGGAACTGGAACTTTTGAGCGATGCCCGATTGGAGCAGGTCGTGCAGGATACCGATATATTTGCCCGGACCAGCCCCGAGCATAAATTACGGCTCGTACAAGCCCTTCAGGCCGTGGGGGAAGTGGTCGCGATGACCGGAGATGGGGTGAACGACGCGCCGGCGCTCAAACGCGCGGATGTGGGAGTGGCCATGGGAGTCAAAGGGACGGAAGTCGCCAAGGAAGCGGCCGAAATGGTGCTGGCTGATGATAATTTTGCCTCGTTGGCTCATGCGGTGGAGGAAGGACGCCGGGTGTATGACAATATTCAAAAATCCATTCTCTTTATTCTTCCCACGAATGTGGCTGAAGCGGGAGTGATTGTGACCGCCATTCTGTCGGGAACCATGTTGCCCATCACCCCGGTGCAAATCCTGTGGGTGAACATGATCACTGCTGTGACGCTGGCTTTGGCCCTGACTGTCGAGCCTTCCGAATCGGATGTCATGCGACGTCCTCCCCGAAATCCTCGCGAACCTATTTTGTCACGGTTTCTTCTGTGGCGAATCGGCTTTGTGTCTCTCCTGGCCGTGGCTGGCACGTTTGGGCTGTTTCTTTGGGAACGGGACCAGGGGGCTTCTCTGGAAACCGCGAGAACCATCGCGGTCAACATGCTGGTGGTTTTTGAAGCCTTTTATATCTTGAATGCCCGATTCTTTTATGGGTCGGTGCTTTCGCGCCAGGGACTCTTGGGGAATCCGTATGTTCCCCTGACCATAGGAATCGTGTTAGCCATGCAAGGGCTCTTTACCTATACGGAGGTCATGCACACGTTGTTTCAGACAACAGGAATTGATGTGTTGGCCTGGATGCGAATTGTGGGGATTGGGGCCGTGATTTTTTTTCTGGTTGAATTGGAAAAATACGTATTCCGGTCTGCCTTGCACAAGAGAATTCCGGAGGTGAACCGTTGACGAAAGCGTCGCGAAGATCAGGATGCCCCAAAAGGGGAATCTAGAAACATGCTGGACAGACAATAGGCCGATCACGATCACAGTCTGTCCTTCGCGCACACGAAAGAAAACGGTGTTGCGGCAGGATGACGATGAACAGAAAGGAAGCCAGATGAAAACTGACGCATCCCAAAAAACAGCATTAGCTAAAGAAGAGCTTCAGCGGATGGATGCCTATTGGCGTGCAGCGAATTATTTGTCGGTGGGGCAGATCTATTTGCTTGATAATCCCTTATTAACCAAGCGGCTCACGCTTGACCATATTAAGGCCAGACTTCTGGGTCATTGGGGAACCACCCCGGGATTAAATTTTCTCTACGTCCATTTGAATCGTGTCATTAAGAAGCACGATCTCAGCATGCTGTACATTGCCGGTCCCGGGCATGGGGGACCGGGTTTGGTGGCGAACACCTATTTGGAGGGAACCTATAGCGAAGTGTACCCCAACATTTCCCAGGATGCTGAAGGGATGAAAAAACTTTTCAAGCAGTTTTCTTTCCCGGGTGGGATTCCCAGTCACGTGGCGCCCGAAACCCCCGGGTCTATCCATGAGGGTGGGGAGCTTGGCTATTCGTTATCGCATGCCTTTGGCGCCGCGTTTGATAATCCTGATTTGATTGTCGCCTGTGTGGTGGGAGATGGAGAAGCCGAAACCGGTCCCTTGGCCACGGCCTGGCATTCTAATAAATTTTTGAACCCGAAATTAGATGGAGCCGTGCTGCCCATTTTGCATTTGAACGGGTACAAAATCGCCAATCCCACGGTGCTGGCCCGAATCAGTCATGACGAATTGAAGAGCTTGTTCGTCGGCTATGGCTATCAGCCGTTTTTTGTGGAAGGGGATGACCCCGAAACGATGCATCAGGTGATGGCGGAGACGTTGGATCAGGTGATGAAGGAGATCCGCACTATTCAGCATCGCGCCAGAGAAAAAGGGGAGACCACGCGACCGTGCTGGCCGATGATCGTCTTGCGAAGCCCCAAGGGTTGGACGGGTCCCAAAGAAGTCGATGGGAAAAAAACCGAGAGCTCCTGGCGTTCCCATCAGGTGCCCTTTGCCGAGATGGCGACCAAGAAGGATCATATTCAACTTCTGGAAAAGTGGATGAAGAGTTACAAACCTGAAGAATTGTTTGACGAAAATGGCACACTCATTCC
>QJYE01000184.1 GCA_003235785.1 Nitrospirota bacterium | reverse complement strand
GTGTGGGAAATAATCAAGTCGGGCTACAAAATTGGTCTTTTGTGATTCATGAGGGATGCCTTGAGTGCGTGTCGACATAGGCCAAAAACTTTTTTGAAAACTGTAAATATTCTTTGAACCCCCCATCCTGCCGACTTTTCTGCCTTCCTTCCCTTTCGAGCGTATTCAGAGTATCCAACATTTTTTCTCTCTGGTTGAGAACATAATATAACGTTGCCAGCATTGGTGCATTGTGAATTTTAGAACTGTTGAGTCTAACGTGTTCGAGGTAGGGTTCAGGTTGGGCTAAGTCCTTCATAAATGGGAAGCCGTATTGTTGTACGGCTGTCACTAAATCCTGTGCGGTCGATTTGATCGGGTTATCAACAGAAAAGGCGAAATTCTTTTCTGCATCGTCCGGCATGAGGTGTCCAAGCCAGCCACAGATTGGTGACCGATTGGTCTGGCTATCCATGATCTTGTTCCAAATCTGAAGGTGTGGGGCAAACCATACTCCGATCATGGGGTCAATATTTACGCGATTGTGTGGTTCGCGGGTTGAAGGCGTGAGATAGACCCACCCTGAAAACTTCTCAGAAAGCTGTATGGATAAAGTAGTCTGATTGTGAGTATGCAGGCCTAGGGTCTGAAGCTCTTGAGAGCAGGTATTCATGACAGTGCCAAAAAAGTAAGGATCAATTCCAAAGTATGGATCTTTGTTCCTATGAATATTTTTGGGTTGAATGGAATGCAGCCATATTTCGACAATAAGGACGGCATCAGGAGGAATGCCATATTCTGGAAGACCGGCTCCCCCATATCCCAGATGTGGGCTGATGCGAACTTTGCGATAGCCACCAACCTTCATGCCCCGTAAGGTGTTGTGAATAAAGGAAAAGGTTTCTCGCCGCCCTAAGGTGGTTGTACGATCAATCACGGTCTCTGTTCCAATCAATCTGGTGGTGGGTCGGGGTTCATACGGGCGAAGACCCTCATCGAATCGGCGAATATGGATGGCATCAACATGGATTTCTTCCCCGCGATTGAGGAAAACCCTCCAATGGTAGATGCATTGATCACCATTCTGAGCTTCCGGCCCATGGCCTTCTTGTTCCTCTAATATTTTAATTCCGGATTTAATTCTCATGCTGGAATGATCGGGTTGAGAGGTCGTGGAGGGTTTTGTGCCATGAGGTTGAATCAACAAGTATTTTTGTTTGATAACAATTGTATCTATCGGCGGGAGGGGAAAAAGGGTTGATCTGCACGACTTTCACCGCTTGCCTTGCTCGGCTCTTTTCGTGGATGCTAACATGACCTTCTATCCAATTCAGTGAAAGGGAGTGAGATGTTATGGCGAATGTGACGTTGTTGGTGTCGAAGTCCTGTGCTGCCTGTCCGTCCGCGAAAACCATGTGGAAAGGTATGCGCGTGAAATATAGTTTTAGTTACCGGGAAATTGATATCGGATCAGAGGCGGGGCAGGAACTGGCGGAACGGCATTCGATTCGTGCGGTGCCGGCCACCATTATTAACGGACGCCTGACCTTTATTGGCGTGCCGCCTCGTGAAAGTGCTGAAAAAGCTATTCAAGCCAAGGCGAAACCCAAACCCAAGAAGACGGATGATGAAGATTAGGAACGACTCTTTATGACGATTGATGATGACGAGGATGACAACGAATTAGATATTGAATTGCCAATCCTCCCGAGGATCGATTCCGGTCCTCCCCCGGAATGTTCATTTTGTGGCGATCCGATGTCTCTCATTGACGGAGATTGGTCCTGCCCCGATTGTAATGGGGAATTAATCGGCCCGGAAACCGGCTAAGATATTCGGTCTGCCGGGCTCTTGCCTCTTCTCGTTGGCTGATAAGGTTGCCGAGGCTTGAGGCCCCCTGTCAAAAATGAGGTTGATCTTCTGTGATCATGCTGGATGTGCCCGACACGTTCCAGTCCTTTTCGTACAAGTATTCAACGATTGACCGTAAGCGCTCGAAGCCTCTCATTCCACCTCCCACGCCCTCGCTATGATTGTTAATCTCGGACAGACTCCTGGATGTTTACTCTTTTCAGCGGTTCTTTCCATCCCTATTTAGAAGCGAAACTTGTTGAAACTGTTCAGCGGATTAAAGCCGCTGACGCTCGTACCCCCTTTGCCATCGTCGTCCCCTCCGAGTCGTTGCGGCGGCGCTTGCAGTGGCTCTTGTGCGTCGAACAGGCTTGTGCGCTGTTCGACGTCCATTTTTTAACCTTCCATCAATTCGCACGGCGTTTAGAGGCGGAACGGCGAACAGTCAGTTCCTCAGAGGCCCCAATTCCTTCACTGGAACTCGTGGGGGACCTGTTTTATGAATATGCCTTGTCTTCCGTCTTGCAACAGGAACCGGTCTCATCCAATCCCTTTGTGGCGCATGCTGAATCGTTAGGGATGTGTCAGGCCTTGTGGCGAACGATTCAGGATGTTCAAGAAGCGCAAGTTGAGCCAAGTGTCGTCCTTCATGGATTGCAAGAAGGGTTGTTCGACGAAACAGCCACTGAGCGCTTGCAGGGCGTCTTGGGGCTGCATGCGGTGCTTCGGGACTGGAGTGGTCAGCTTGGCGTGGGTTTGCCGGATGATCTCACGAATTCGGTCATTCCCTGGGTGGCGCAGTCACCCTTCATGGCCAGGCTTTCCGCCGTGTTCTATTACGGGTTTTACGATATTACTCAGGTGCAATTGTCATTATTAGAAGAAGTGGCGCGTGCAACAGCGGTGACCGTCTTTTTCCCTCTCCTCGAAGGAGATGCCTCGCTGTTTGCCCAACGGTTTCTCGACCGCCATCTCCTCAAAGCCGGCGTGAGACATCAAACGGCGCAAGACAGCAGGGGAACTTCACCACAGGATTCGGCAATATGGTCGCCAACAATTCGAGTCGTCAATGCCGTCGGTCCGGAAGGTGAGCTGACCTTTGCCTGCAAAAAGATTGTGCAGGATGTGGAACGTGTGGGAGGTGCCTGGCATGAGGTCGGGGTGGTGGCGCGGAACCTTGAGCCGTATCTCCCTTTTCTGAAACGAATCTTTCGGGCGCATCGCATTCCCTTTGAAACGTCTGCCACCAGACCGTTGTTGGAAGAACCCGTGGCCAAGGTTTGGTGGTTGCTCGCTGGCCTTCGTGAGGAGCAGGCCCCCTGGCGAAAGGTCTTGGATGTGGTGACCTCTCCATGGTATCGGGGAGCGTCTCAGACGGAACAGACTTTTCAGGGGTCTTCGCATCTCTGGGTACAGGCGGTTCATCATTTTCGTCTGGTGGGAGGCTGGGATGATTGGGCACGGCTGGTCTCTGTGGCACAGGATGTTGAGGCGATTCAAGAATGGCAACAAGTCAGTGGAATACCCCTTGAACAAGCCACGGGGTCGTTACAGGAGTTTGCCGAAGTGGTGGCATCATTGATGGCAGATTGCCGGGCGCTTCCCGCCGAAGGCTCCGTTGGAGAATGCACACAGGCTTTTGACCGGCTGGCAAAAAGACACTTGAGGTTTTCGACCGAGCATTCCTCCCTCGTTCAGGACGAAGCCGCCGAAGAACGAATCGCATGTCTGATGGATGGGTATGAACAGGCGATGGCATCGGTTCGAACACTGGATCGATTAGAACGGCAGGTGACATGGAAAGAATGGTTGGCGGTGTTTCGTCTGGCTTTAGAGCGAACGCCTCTCCCGTTCCTGGGACAAACCCAAATGGGTGTGCAGGTGTTGGATGTGATGACCGCTCGCGGTCGGCCCTTCAGAACCCTTTTTGTTCTGGGGATGAACGATCATGTTTTCCCGCGGGTGGTGCGCGAAGATGCCTTTTTGCGGGATCGTGATCGAAAGGTCCTGGCCGAAAGCTTAGGCTATAAGATCGATGAAAAGCTCAATGGATTTGAGGAGGAGTCGCTGTTGTTTGCTCTCCTTCAGCATGCCACCCGAGATCATCTGTATTTCATCTACCAACGAGCTGATCAGCATGGACGCCCACTCATGCCGTCCTCTCTCTTGCGAGAGCCTCTGGAGGGGAGTGGGGCGCAGCAAGCTGATGTAGAACTCTTGTTTCCAATTGGGCTTAGGGAGCGAGCCAGGTTTTCTGGTGGTGGTCCTCATGCTGAATTGCCTCAAGAATCACGGGTGCGGGCCATACTGGAGGGGCGCGCTTTTCAAGTCATCGGGACGGAAGACACTCCATGGGGGAAGATATTGCAGGAGGGAATGGTGGCGACGGCGCACCTTGAACGAAGTGGCGCCAAAGCCGGGCCTTACGATGGCATCACGGATGCGACGGGTGTGCATTGGCAGGAACTTGTTGAGCGTGGATTCTCACCAACCGCATTGGGTACCTATGCGCAATGTCCCATGCGCTATTGGATGACGCATGTGCTCAAGATCGGTGGGATTCCTGATGTATTGTCGAAAGAGCTTCCCGGTCGTTTGTGGGGAGAGCTCGTGCATAAGGCGCTTTATGAGATCTATCAGACGTTGGCAAAATACGGATGGCCTCAACAGCCAGTCATCTCCGAACAACGTACCGAGATTGTTCACGCACAGGTAGAGCAGGTGTTTGAAGCCTGTGCGCAAAAAGTAGGGAAAGGCTATCCCCTCATTTGGGATTGGATGAACGCTCGGCTGATCCGCATGCTGTTGGTGCTGCTTGAGCGTGATCAAAGCGATTTTGCTGAGCAGGGCTTGGTGCCCTCTAGCTATGAAGTGGAAGCAGCGGGCGTATTTCCTTGTGAAGGACCGGCTCAGTCTGAGTTCCTCAAAATCCGCGGCAGGTTTGATCGGGTGGATCAAGCGGTCGATCATTCTCATGTGCGCATCGTGGATTATAAAGTGTCGCTGCGCCGCTCGTTTCAAGCAGAAGAATTGGATTTAGTCAGTCAAGCCCTGCAAGGTCGGCAATTGCAGCCTCCGCTCTATTCATTGATGACCGCGCTGCATCCTGAAAGTGAAGCGGCGGCGGAAACGTTGCCGAGGATTCCTAGGCAGTCGGTAGATTTTCGCTATCTGCGCCCGCTGCAGGAAACGGCTGTGCATTCTGCCTCATTTCCAGGAGCCATTTGGGAAACCCCGACAGGCGACCAATTGCGTCGCACCATTCAGGGATGGGTGCAGGGGATTCGTGCCGGGCAGTTTTTCATCTTGCCTGGCTCATATTGTCGGTACTGTCAGTATGCCATGGCCTGTCGTTTTCAACATCATCCGTCCTGGTCACGAGCTTATGGGCTGCCCCTGGCAAGAACCTTTCGGCAGATCCGCAAGCAGAAAGCCTCCGATGACTAACCTTCCTCCCTTATCTGATGCAGATGCCCGGCAGACAGGGGAAACGACATTTGATCGTAACGTAGTGGTGTTGGCCGGGGCGGGAACCGGAAAGACGACCTTGTTAGTCAATCGCCTCTTGCATGCCTTATTGCGGGAGCCCCATCCCTTTCGATTGACGGAGATGTTGGCCCTGACCTTCACCAATAAAGCGGCAAATGAAATGAAGGGGCGGTTACATGAGGGCTTGCTGGAGTTGTTGGCCGCCTGTCAGTCAACGGCGGAGAAGAGCGAATCCGGGAACGCCAGGCTCCAAGCCTTTCAATCCCGATATCATCTCTCGACGGAACACATCAAGGAAAAGGTCACGCTGGCGCTGAAGGATCTTGAGAAGGCTCAGATTGCCACGCTTCATAGCTTTGCCGCGCATGTCTTGAGGTTGTATCCCCTGGAAAGTGGGGTTGATCCACATTTCCAGGAAGATGATGGCACCCAATTTCTGGAAATATTTGCGGAATCGTGGAGCGTATGGCTCGATGAGGCCCTGAGTGAGCAGGGGTTGCATCACAGGCAATGGCGGGAAATTTTAGATATTGTGGATCTGAAAGGCATTCGAGAATTTGCCTTGGCCTTGTGTGATGATCAGGTGGCCCTCCAGGATTTGTATGGACAATTGAATGCAGAGCGGCAGTCTCCAGCATTGGAAACCTGGCTTCAAGTAAACAGGCGAAAAATTGCCCGCCTCTTACAAGAATATGCCCAGCCGAAACCACGAAAAATTGAAAGGCTGCTGGAAGCCGCTGAGCATCTCTTTGCGCTGGTGGCGGAAGAGGGATGGTCCGGGTCCGCAAATCTCGCGGATGAGGAGAAAACCTTATTGGCCTCGCCCATCGGACAAGCACCCAAGGGTTGGACCTCTGATGATTTTCACGAAGCGCGAAGAATGGTGCAAGGCGCCCATCGTCTCTTGAATGTGGATGAAGGCTTTTTGGCCAGAGTCGTGGACCTGCTTGCGCCGTTCGTGCAACAGGTGCGTCGAACCTATGCAGACAAGGGATGGATTCGCTTTGATGGGCTCCTGGTTCGCGTGCGGGATGTGCTGCGTGACTATCCGAGGGTGCGCGAGCAACTCAAGGCAGACTTTCAGGCCATCATGGTCGATGAGTTGCAGGACACGGATCCGTTGCAATATGAAATCTTACTCTACATGGGCGAACACAGAGGGGAGCATTGCCAGCAGTGGGAGCAGATCCGATTAGTGCCGGGAAAACTGTTTATTGTGGGTGATCCGAAGCAATCGATCTATGCGTTTCGCCGTGCGGACATTCAAGCCTTTGATCAGGTCGTGCGTAAGCTCACGCAAGATGGGGGGATTGTCTGTACCTTGGCCACAAACTTTCGCAGTGATGGCGCGGTGCTGGATGTCGTCAATGCGGTTTTTGATCGGTTGTTTATTCAAGAGGACAATGTTCAGCCATCCAATGTTCCGTTGATGGTCGGGCGACAGGGGGAGAAGACCTTATCGCTTCCTGGGGTTGAGCTCTGTGTGGTGGCTCATGCCGGGGAAGAGGAATGGGACGCCGAACGCGCCACGCGAATGGAGGCGGAGTGGTTGGCGGCTTGGATACAGGAGCAATTACAGTCCGGTGAACAATGGGTGTTAGAGCATGGGAGACGAATGCCGTTGAGACCTGGACATGTGGCGGTGTTATTTCGAAAATTCACGAATGCTCATGTCTATTTGGAAGCCATGCACCGCCGGGGCGTTCCATACTTAACGGATGGGGAACGCCATTTCTATCGCCGGCAGGAAGTCATTGATCTGGTTAACGTGTTGCGGGTCTTGGCTGATCCTGCGGATGCCATGGCTATCGTGGGGATTCTGCGGTCTTCGTTAGGTGGGGTGCCGGATCAGGATATCATGGCGTTGGCCAGACTTGGACCTCTGGATATTCGTCGGGCTGATACGTGGCAGGAATGGGACAGTTCCCGAAAACCGGTCGTCCACGTTCTCTTTGAGGAGCTAACGGCTTTACATCGACAGGCCAATCGAATATCTGTTCCTGAATTGTTGGACCACGTGTTTGCCCGGCTTCCCCTTGTGGAGTTAGCCGCAGCCTCCAGTCACGGCGAGCAAGCGGTCATGAATATCTGGAAGCTTCGAGATCTCATGACGGCGCAAGCCGCCATTCCTCATCTCTCCTTTGCCGGGTGGGTCGATCGTTTGGTTGATTGTCTGATGACTCATCCTCCTGAGCCGGAGGCGGCATTGGCGGAAGAGACCTTGGATGCGGTCCGTGTGCTGTCGATTCATAAGGCCAAAGGGTTGGAGTTTCCTGTGGTAGTGTTGCCAGGCCTGCATCAAAAGTCTGCGGGGTTGGACCGTGGGGCCGAGGTGACCGTTGATTGGATGAGCGGAGTCTATGGCTGTACTTTCCCGCCCACCTGGAATGCCGGTCAGGTGCTGCTCTGGGAAAAAACACAGATTCGAGAGAAAGCAGAACAGCGGCGGGTGCTGTATGTGGGCATGACCCGGGCACGCGATCGATTAATCTTGTCTGGAGGGTTGTTAGCGAAGCCAATCGGCGAGAGCTTTTTTGGCTTTCTCCAGCAGGTGGCCGATGGGGAGGTCGGCAATCCTGAGCATGACTTGGTGTATGTGGGCGGGGCGGCTATTCGGCAAACAGTGGTGACCGCTGGACGTGTTCCGTCACAGAAGATTAAGGGATCGGACTCAGAGCCGGTTGTCTCCTGGGTGACGAGTGAAGAGGATCTGTCGTTGGCACTAGATCGTGAACGTGAGCGTGCCTGGCAGCAGGCTTCTCAACGGGTGGGGTTTCTGACTCCCTCATCACGACATTCGCCGCCAACCATTCGGCCTCCACACATTCGACGGGTGGGATCAAAACCGGCAAGCCAACGTGTGGGAACGCTTGTTCATCGGTTGCTTGAACAATGGGATTTTCGGTTAGAATCCGATAATTTTCTTAAGCCGTTGCGTGAATGGTGTCGGCGAGATTTTCCCGAGGATCTTGATGAAGACAACCAGCAAGCCATCCTGCTGGATCTTGAGCAATTCATGGAAACGTTTCTTCGTTCGCCTGCGTACCATGAATTACAACAAGCCACGATCCTAGGGCGTGAAGTTCCCTTTATCGTACCCTGGGCCACGGAAGAATCAGGCAACGTGGTGGCTCCATCCTGCGTGATGGAAGGGGTGATGGATGTGGTGTACGAAGTGGCCGGCGACGTCTGGGTTGGAGATTATAAGACCGATAGGGTGACGGCTTCCACTGTGGTTGGGTATGCTGAGGCGTATCGGGAGCAGGCGCAGGTCTATGCTCTTGCGGCTTCCCGTTCCTTGGGCCTCAATGTCAAAGGGTGTAAACTCTTTTTTTTGCGAATCAGTGAAGCGGTGACGATCATGAGTGAGGTGACGAAGTTTTCATAAGGAGGAATCGATGAAGGGTTTTCAATGGTTCTGTTGTCTTATCTTTTTGGTGAACCTGGGGTGTGCAAAGGACAAGCCTGCTCCGTTAATGGTGCTTGACGCGCCTTCCAATGCCAATGTTCAGGTGCAACCCTTACTCTCAGAAGGAAACCGGCTGTTTCGCGAAGGGCGATGGGAAGGAGCCAGGCAGCAATTTCAGGCAGCGGTTGATGCGCAACCCGATCTGGCAGAAGCCCATTACAATTTGGCGTTGGCGATGGATCATATGGGGGATCAGGCAGGAGCGAAACCTCATTTTATTAAAGCCGCCAATTTGGCCCCCGGTCATAAAATCATTTGGAATTCTCCACCTCTTCGACGCTATGGCAATGTTCCTGATGCGCCTACCCAAGCCACTTCCACTCCGGTCATGCCCGGTATGGGTGGGGGTGGAAGCACAAGCCCCGGCGGCGGGTTTTAGTGTAGGGGAGTGTTGAATAATAATCATTCCCAAGGGCATATTGGCCCACAGCCACGTTGGATATCAGAGGCCTCGGGGCGGTTCAAAAAAGCATGCCCTGAGCCTCTCGAAGGGTTCGTCCAAGGCCGCAGTATTGCTTGCTGCATCCCGCAGGGGGCGACCGTTGTTTGCGCGCAGAGCGTACTTCCAGTACGTGAGCACGGAAAACTGGCGACCTGCCTGCGCGAAGGCGCTCCGGCCGCTTGCGCGCCAAAGCTGGCTTCAGCGGCGAGCGCGAAGGCAGGGAACGCTGCTGGCGGCTTTTTT